>CBFHRN010000021.1:0-29619 GCA_965658275.1 Croceimicrobium sp. | reverse complement strand
TCATCACTACTCACGCTTCGGCCAGTTTGATCTTCGGACCAAAGTAACTCGGGTTTTGCAAACAAGGCCCGCTGAATGGTAAGCGAAGATTGTAAAAACCATTTATTCCAAGCCATGGTGTATTCCAGGTTAAGGCCATAAACTTGGGCTCCTTCTCCATTTCGCTTAATTAGGCGAGCGCTTCCATTTGGCAATTCTTGTTGATCGCTAAGAACGAAGTTATTATTGAGTTGAGTAAAAAAGGCATTTACGACTAGGTTGGATTCCGTGTTAGCATATTCTAGGGTCCAATCAGCGGAAAGGTTGAAACTATTACTCGTTTCCAATTCTAAATCCGGACTCAATTGAACAAAAAGCGCTGAGCCGCCTACCACAGCGATATGGAGGTCCTCATTGAAAGCCTGGGGAGCTCTAAAGCCACGGGCGTAGGAAGAGCGGAGCTTTAAATTGTCTTTTACCTGATACTTTACACTCAATCTCGGAGACAGATTCCAGTAAAGGGCATCATCTTCGTAGTTTAAGTCGGCCAAAGCGTTTTGTGCTAGAATATGAGTGCCGTCTAAACGGGCACCGATTTGAAGTTCCCAATCATCGTTTAAAAGAACTTCACTTTGCAGGTAGGTGCCCCAGTTTTGGGCATTCTGCTCGATGCTTCTTTGGTAGCCTGGCATTAAGTCCTGAACTGCGCTGCGATTGTATTCGGAGCCCAGGCTCAGGTTCCACCGGCTATTTATTTTTTGATGAACGACAAATCCAGCCACCGCGCTGTAGTCTTCAGACTCACCATAGGCATTAAGGGCTAATAGATCTTCCGCATTTAGGCTGTCGCCAGGAGCCAACACACGCCCCCCTCCTCCATAGTAACTATCTCGCCAAGTACGCTGAGCGGAAAAATAAGCACTCCATTGTCTACTATTATCCGCAGAAAGCTTTTCATAACTAAGGCCGGAGCCGATAATATTGTGTTTGAGCTGCTCGGCAATTCGACTTTGGTGTGGCTTTAAATGGAGGTCGGTACCCCCCCTGCGAAATTCCCGAATGTAGAATAAGTCCCAAGACCATTTTTCGCGAATATTAGGCTTGTAGTAGGAGTTAAAGCCCAAGCTTTGGCTTTGCAATTCGGTTATTTCGGTAAAGCCGTCGTCGTTAGCATCCCAAGCCTCGCGATCTCGATTAAAGGCAAATAAGTTAAGGCCTAAATTACCTTCATCATTGATGATTGACGCTCCCACGCTTTGGTTGTGCTGGAGTGCCTCACCACCAATTAAATCGGCTTGAGACTGGAAGTAATAGCTGTTATTTAGGGCTTCCTTGGTAATTATGTTTATCGTACCCCCAACAGCATTCCCGCCGTAAATGGCGGAACCACCTCCTTTTAAAACCTCCACCCGATCAATCATGGTAGGCGGAAACATTTCCAAACCATATACCCCCATCAGGGAGGAGAATATGGGTCTAGAATTGAGTAGAATTTGAGAGTAAGCTCCCTCAAGGCCGTTGATTCGTACTTGCGTGAATCCGCAGTTTTGACAATTGTTTTCCAGACGAAGTCCAGGACTAAAGTTGAGGCCCTCCGCTAAGCTTAAGGCAGCAATGCTCTCGAATAGCTTGGGGCTGATTGTATTTACAATAAGTGGTGCATTGTGTCGGGGAACGGACTTTCGTGAGCCGCTTACAACAACCTCATCTAGTCCAAGTTGGCTTTTTTCAAGTGAAACGGTGTAATAGCCTTGGCCAGGAACTAGATTTATGCTTTTTGCCCGAAAAGAAATATGTTGAAAACCAATGGTTTTGCCGGGGTTGTTTTTCAAATTCAGTTGCCATTGGCCTTCTGCATCACTTATGGTGCCGGTAGATCCAACTTGGACGGTAACATCGGCCAGACCTTTGCCCATTTCATCAAGTACTAAGCCCTTTATAAGCTGAGCCTGAAGAGACCCAAATGCAAAAAGAAAGACTAGAAGTAATTTATGTTTCGACACAAATAATTTTTAGGTAAATCTAAAAATAGTTTTTCTAACTTCGCAAAATATTATTAGAACAGCCTTATGAACTTGAGTTTAGCGGAAGAAAATTACTTAAAGGCCATTTACTTTATTAGTGGCTTTGAGAGTAATTTGGTAAACACCAATGCTATTGCGGAGCGCTTGGAAACTAAAGCGGCTACGGTAACAGATATGCTTCGTAAGCTTAAAAAGAAGGGGCTGGTATCTTACACCCCTTACAAAGGGGTGCGCCTTTCAAAGGATGGGGAGACGATTGCGATTGCCATTTTACGGAAACACCGACTATGGGAAACCTTTTTGGTCGAAAAACTTTCTTTTGGCTGGGAGGAAGTGCACGAAATTGCCGAGCAATTGGAACACGTTCGCTCTCCAAAGCTTACAGAGAGTCTTGCGCATTTTTTAGGTAATCCTCAGTTCGACCCACACGGCGATCCTATTCCAAATAAAGACGGGGTGTTTCCAAAACGCGAGAACCTAACTTTAGATAAGACTCGCGTTGGTGACCAACTATTAGTAAAGGGGGTGAAAGACAGCTCAGTAGACTTTCTAAATTATGTGGCTAAACTGGGAATAAAGCTTGGCGACAGTTTGGAAGTCTTGGCCATTGAAAGTTTTGATCAGAGCTTTAAGCTTCTTCATGGAGCGAAAGAAATTCACCTTTCGTCCATGGCTTCTGCTAATATTTACGTGAGTAAGAAATGAAAAAACTCGTCCTATTAAGTCTCTTGTCTTTGATGGTTTCCTGCGCAGAACCAATCAAGAAAGAAGGAACTGGTATTGTTTGCACCACAGGGATGCTGGCTGATGCTGTTCAAAATTTACTTTTGGGTGTCGATTCCATTGAGCTTACCGCCCTTATGGGCCCGGGAACAGATCCCCATCTCTATAAAGCTAACCAAGGGGATGTTTTAGCTTTATCAAGAGCGGATCTTATCATATACAATGGTCTGCATCTGGAAGGTAAAATGAATGAAATTTTTGCGAAGCTTCCCGATTCAAAGGTTTATGCGGCAGCAGACCAATTACCTAAAAAAGCCTTGATTAATGCTAGTGATTATGCCAATGCCTATGACCCCCATGTTTGGTTTGATTTAAACCTATGGCAGGGAGTGGTTCAATCCCTTAGCCAACGATTGATTAAGCTGCTTCCTAAGCATCGTTCAGCCATCAGTCTTAACACCAATAACTACCAAGATCGTTTAAAAAGATTACATTCTTGGGCCAAAAATAGGGTTAAAGAAATACCTGAAAATCAGCGAGTTTTAATAACAGCACATGATGCTTTCAAGTATTTTGGTAAGGCCTACGGCCTTGAAGTTCGAGGGCTGCAAGGTATATCAACCACCGCCGAGTATGGAATTGGGGATATCAGTGCTCTAGCAGACTTTATTGCTGGTCGAAAAATTAAGGCAGTCTTTGTTGAGAATTCCGTTGACCCTAGGGCGATAGAGGCTGTAATGGAAGCGGTTCAATCTCGTGGTTCGGACTTGCATTTGGGAGGAGAGTTATATTCTGATGCCATGGGAGCGCCTAATTCTGAAGCAGGCACCTTTTTAGGCATGTTCCAGACTAATGTTGAAACAATCTATAAGGCCTTAAAGTAATGCAAAACAAAGACTTGCATAAGGATATATCCCTGGAAGTGCACAATTTAGCGGCAAGCTACAACCGTATGCCTGTTTTATGGGACATTGACTTTCAACTACCCCGTGGCATTTTAGCAGGAATTGTGGGCCCCAACGGCAGCGGTAAAACAACCTTGTTGCGGAACATTATGGGGCTTATGCAGCCAGATAGCGGATACGTGAAGCTCTTCGAAGACGATTTAGATAATGTCCGTAATCGTATTAGTTATGTACCACAGCGGGAGTCGGTAGACTGGACCTTTCCTGCTTCTGTACGAGAAGTGGTGGAGATGGGACGTTATCGATCGAAAAACTTAATGCGTCGGTTAACGAAAGAAGATAAGGAAAAGGTAAACTTGGCTTTGGAGAAGGTGGGAATGCTTGATTATGCGAACCGTCAAATATCACAGCTTAGTGGTGGACAACAGCAGAGAGTTTTCCTTGCGCGTTCCTTAGCGCAGGACGCCGAATTGTATTTAATGGACGAACCATTTGTGGGCGTTGATGCTGCTACTGAGGAGGCGATACTGGGAGTTTTAACTGATTTGAAAAAGGAGCACAAAACGGTGGTTATCGTTCATCATGATTTGCAAACCGCATATCAATATTTTGATTGGATAGTACTGTTAAACACGCGATTGGTGGCTGCGGGACCTAAGGATGAGGTCTTTTCTCGAGCAAATTTGCAGGAGGCCTATGGGGGGCGACTCACCATCCTTTCCAAATTATCCAATCTAATTGCTAAGTCCGAGTTCCCCGTCCGAGAGGAGGAGTATAAAGAAAGAGAAGGAATGGGCGATGGGCAGTCTTAACAGCATAAGCCTCTTTTTTGACCCCAGCCTATTGGTGGTTATGGGAGGCACCGTTTTACTAGCGGTATCAGCCTCATTAGTGGGCACATTTGCTTTTTTGCAAAAGCGATCCTTAGTAGGCGACGCCATTGCCCATGCAATTTTACCCGGGGTTACTATTGCTTTTATTTTTCGAGGAGAAAAAGACCCTATCTTTCTAATGCTTGGGGCTTTGGTTAGTGGATGGATTGCCATTGCCTTGATGGATTACATCAGCACCAAAACCAAGTTGAGCAGTGATACGGCGATAGCGGCTATTCTAAGTATTTTCTTTGGCTTTGGTATTTTGTTAATTACCTATGTACAGGGCCAGGCCAACGGAAATCAGGCGGGTCTAGACCAGTTCTTATTTGGCAAGGCAGCTTCCATGAGGCAGCGAGATTTGTGGGTCTATGGCGGCTTGGCACTGGCATTAATCATCGCTGTATTTCTCTTTTTCAAAGAGTTTAGTCTGATGAGCTTTAACCCAGATTTTGCTCAAAGCGTTGGTCTCCCCACGAAAAGCCTCCGCTTTCTTTTGAACTCTTTAATGGTATTGGCTATCGCCGTAGGCATTCAGGCGATTGGGGTAGTATTAATGGCCGCCTTATTGATTACCCCCTCTGCCGCAGCTCGTTCTTGGACAGACGGCTTAAAATCGATGATGTGGATTGGGGCATTGATGTCGGCCATATCAGCTTTAGTGGGATCAACATTGAGTTTTATAGCGCCCTCTATGCCTACAGGACCCTGGATTGTCATGAGTCTTTCAATGATGGCCCTTCTTTCTCTATTCTTTGCCCCCAAGCGCGGGATGCTAGCCCGTTTATTAAAGCAGAAGTCCCACCAAAGGAGAATTCGCAATGAAAACATACTCAAAGCCATCTATCATTTTAGGGAGCGCAATGAGCGTGTAAGGGATTGGTTAAAGGTGGAAGACATTCAGGGAATTCGAGCTTTTAGTGATGATAGTTTACGGCAAGGCTTGGCTCAGCTTAATCGGCAGGGACTTATTTTACTAAACAAGCAGCGACTCCAATTAAGTAAAAGAGGTGAAAAAGAGGCGATGCGGATCGTTCGTTTACACCGCCTATGGGAAATGTATCTAACCAAAAGGTTGCGCTTAAAGGCAGATCATATTCACCCTAATGCGGAGACGATGGAGCATATTATTAGCCCGGAAATTGAATCGCAGCTATTACGTGAATTAGATTACCCAGACCTAGATCCACATCAAAGTCCAATACCTTATAATAATGACTAGCGAAGCCTGGTATATCATTCTTACGGGATGCCTTATCGCGGCAAGTACAGCCATGTTAGGTTCCTTCTTGGTACTTCGTAAAATGGCCATGTTAGGCGATGCCATATCACATGCCGTATTACCGGGTATAGTTGTAGCCTTCTTGCTTTCGGGAGAGCGGCAAAGCACACTAGTGCTTATTGGTGCAGCATTAAGTGGACTATTTGCTTCCTTTCTTATTGAGCTACTTCACCGCAAAGCACGTTTACAGGAAGATGCTTCTATAGGGGTGAGCTTTACCTGGTTATTTGCGATTGGCGTATTGCTTATAAGTGCCTACACGGGCCAAGTGGATTTAGATCAAGAGTGCGTGCTGTATGGGGAAATAGCCTATGTGCCCTTAGATATGCTTTACCTAAATGGAGCGCCTTTTTTACCGAGGCCTCTGCTTATTTCCGGCGGTCTATTTTTACTTGTCCTAGCCTACCTGGGCTTTGGCTATAAAGGACTTAAACTCATGTCTTTCAACCCAGATTATGCCCAAAGTTTGGGGATTCGCACACAGTTATGGCACTTTACATTTATGGCCATGGTGTCCTTAACCACCGTATTGGCCTTTGAGATTGTGGGGGCGATTCTGATAGTAGCCTTTTTGGTAGTTCCTGCCGCCGCGGCCTTTTTATGGACTCGCGCCCTTATTCCCATGATTTTACTAGCCATATTATTTGGGCTTTTATCCAGTTTTGGTGGTTACGGGCTTGCTACGGCCTTGAAGGGCAGTATTGCCGGGGCCATGGTGAGTGTCGCAGGCCTTATATTTTTTATAACTCTGATTATCAACAGGCTAAGCCCTAAAAAATAAATAATCAAATCTTCGAAGTTTAGAGTAGATTTGCTGGCTTTTTTTAAGGGTAAATGGATTATCGTAATCTTGAATGGGGCCAAATGCTGGATCATCTAGCGGAGCACTCATGGGTCGTACTGGACCAATTTTTAGAATCAGACGAATTGGATAACCTCTTGCTCGAGTTCCAGGAACATCGCGAGCAAGAAGGTCTACGCAAGGCGGGCATTGGCAATAGCTTTCTTTATCTTAAGGATAAGGAGATCCGAGGCGATTACATTGTTTGGTTTGATAAACACGAAAGTTTACCGCACACTTTGGCTTTTTACAAGCGAATGTTAGATTTCATGAAGGAACTGAATCACGGTTTGCTCTTAAGCATGAAGGAGATTGAGGCACATTATGCTTTATATCCTCCTGGAGCATTTTACAAAAGGCATGTAGATCAGTTTAAAAATAATGGTCATCGAATTTTATCGTTCGCATGCTATCTCAATAAAAATTGGCAAGATGGCGACGGGGGAGAACTTGAGATTTTCGAAGGCGAGACTAGCCTTCGGTTTGCGCCAATAGCGTCGCGCTTGGTCCTTTTTAGAAGCGATGTGGTGGAGCACTCCGTACTGAAAAGCGCTAAGGATAGAATTAGCGTAACTGGCTGGATGTTAGACAGACCAATAGATTTCCCAATTCATGATTAGGGCCGAGATTATTTGTTACATTAGCTAAGAGGCTCAATTCCAAGGGGTGCTAATTAAGCGTGAAATTTAAGCTAGAAATTGTGCAAACCTTGTTGTATAAAATGACTGAAAGTGCATAATTGCAGATGCAAATTGCTGACTTAAATAATCAATTCAACCCAGCTTAAACAAACCATGCCAGTCTCAAAAGGAAACGATCAGAAACGCAGAGTTATCGTTGATTACAAGAATGTTACTCAAGATATTCTTTCATTATTCACAGACCGATATCCTTACGGTTACGACGATTCAGATATTATAAAGTTTCAAAATGCAAAAGGAGAAATGGTAAAAGCCGTTCCCTTTGAAACATCAGACACAAAATACTTAGTAAAGGTTAGTGTGGAGATGGATCGTCGCATAGAAGCTTATATGGATGAAGACGAGGAAGAAGACCTGGGCAATGATGAAGAAAACCTCGAAGCACCTGAAGGCGACTTAGATGATTAAGCTTCGCTTTCTGGATTACTTTTTTGTAATACTTCAGTTTGCTCTTTTTGGCGCATATCTCTGGCCTATGAGTTTAGATTACGCCTTGCCTACTTTGTTATTATGGCCGGCGCAATTAGCAATGATAGTGGGGTTGATTCTACTTTTTGCTGCCCTAAAGCAAATTGGGCTTCGCATTTCTCCCTTCCCTAGACCTCGGGAGAACACACAATTGACTATTGACGGCGTGTTTGCGGTAGTTAGGCACCCTATTTATAGCGGAATTTTCCTTTTTGCCGTAGGCTTAGCCTTCTATAAAGAAGAGCTCTACAAACTCATCATTTCGATTCTCTTGCTGATCTTATTTTACTTCAAGAGCAGTTACGAAGAGAAGAATATGATGCAACGGTTTGAAGGTTATGCCTCTTACCGAAAGCGGGTAGGGAGGTTCTTTCCGAAATTAAGAGCCGCTAAGCCATAATAGCGGGTTCACGGCCTTTTTATCTTTCCAAATTTCGAAGTGCAGTTTCGTTTCACCGCTGATAGGATTGGTGTAAGCACTTCCAATAACCTGCATTTTTGAGATCTTATCCCCTTGACTGACAGTTACCGAAGTGATACCCTGGTAAACTGAGAAATAAGATCCGTGGTTAATAATTACCGCTAATTGTCCGTCGGGCATGCGGAAAATTCGACCCACCTCTCCATCAAAGACAGCCCTAATTTGACTCTTAGATTGCGTTGCAATATCTACCCCTTTATTATCGATAATCACCGACTTTACAACAGGGTGACGCTGGGGGCCAAAATTAGCAGTGATTAAACCTCGCTCAACCGGCCAAGGAAGGCGTTTTTGATTGGCTTCAAAATTAGCGGCAAGGGTACGTGCTTCCGGGGTAAGCTCAAATACCTTGGATGGCTTCGCTACTACTGGTTTATTGGCAGCTTTTAAGGCGGCCTCTTTGGCTTCAATAAGGCCTTCCAGGCTTTTAGTGCTGGTGTTGCTTGTAAAATCTTTTCCTCTTGTTAGCCCAAGCTTAATAGCCCGGTCCTCCAATTGTTTCCGAGCGGCCAAGGCTTTGGCTCGTGCAATTTCCTCAGAGATAATTTTTTGAATCTGATTTTCAATCTTTTGGGCCTGGGCAAGCTTGCTTTTAAGTTGATTTTCTAGGTCGCTTTCCATTGCTTGAAGCGTTTTTATGGCCTCATTTTGGTTTTGCATTTCTTGGCTAAGCCTCAAGTTCTCTTGACTAAGCTGCGCTAATACAGCCGATTTACGAACTTTTTGAACTCGTAGTCTTTCCTGTTCCGCTTCAAGCTTGGCTTCTTCTGCTTCAATCTCTTTTACTTTTTGTTTCCGGTAAGAACTATATTGTTTTAAGTATTCGATACGACGAAGAGCTTGATTAAAGTCTTTTGAAGACAGAATAAACATAAGGCGGCTCGAATTTTTGCGGCTTTTATAAGCCTGTTGTATCATATGAGCATAGGCCTCTTTTTGTCGAGCCACCCTGGCTTGCAGCGTATCTATATTTTCTTGAATTTCCAGCTCCTCTTCCTCGATTAGGATGATTTCCCGATTCATAGTTCGGATCAAGCGTTCGCGAAGCTTTATTTTTTGTTCGACGGTTGCAATGCTCGCTAAGGAGTTTTTTCGATCCCTTTGAGTTTCACTTAGAATAC
Source organism: Croceimicrobium sp. (assembly GCA_965658275.1). Classification (GTDB taxonomy): domain Bacteria; phylum Bacteroidota; class Bacteroidia; order Flavobacteriales; family Schleiferiaceae; genus Croceimicrobium. The sequence continues at coordinate 20,222 of CBFHRN010000021.1, read as the reverse complement.
GATTGGCCAATTCAATTTCATCCATTAGACGCACCTTTTGAGCTTCTAATTCCTGGCGCTTTTTACTCTGGCCATGTACCAAAGGGGTCAATAGCAGAAAGAATAAACTGAATATGAAAAGCTTAGAGCGCATTGTAATTGTTAGGAATCCGGAATGGGAATTTAGGGTTCTGATTTAGTTCCAGGGAGCGCACATTGATTTCAACTTTGTTAATGCCGTCTTTTGAAACCGATATTGCAATCTTTTCAGGATAGGAATAACCATCAAAATCTTTGTACCCCTGAAATTCAACTCTCATGGTCTCATTGTTACGAGGTCTATTGATGTCAAAGCTCATCGGCCTAAAACTTTCGCTAAATAAGGTTTGCTTCATTAAGGGGCTTGCACCTACTCCCTTTTGGTCTTCAGGATAGTTGTTAATTCGGTAATAGCTTTGAATAAATTCTTGATGCCATTCTTGGTCCCATTCAATAACATTGGCACTGATAATCGCCATAAGTGGCTCAAAGTCGAAGCTGAAACCGGCGTTAGCGGCAAGCTCTTCGCTATTTCCCTTAAAATAACTACGATCTAATCGATTGTAATAGGCTACTTCTTTTGCGGTGATTTGAGCCCGAACTAATTTTAATCCCAATAAAGGATCAGCGAGGTCTATCCAAATTAGGCTGTCTTTTAAAACGCGCAGAGTGTAGCGAAAACTTAGCTTGGTGCCTTTGGAGTCTTCATAAGAACCATTGCCCTTTAATTCAAGAGTTTCAAACGCAAGACTGTTGCTATGGATGTTTTCCCAAAGCCTGTTATTGCTTAAAAGGGAGGGCGCTCCTTCGGGTAGCTTTTTCTTGGGCGAACAAGCGGCCAAAAAAACTACAAGTAGAAAGCTAATTCGCTTCAAAGTCATTTTTTGAGATTCTTAATCTTAGTTCTTAGCTGATTATTCCCATCAATGAGAAAGGCCTTTTCATAAGCTTCCAAGGCTTTTTCAGTTTCATTTAGTGCCGACAGAATATCTCCGTAATGTTCTAAGATTTCAGCTTCGGGGTTGCGCAATAAACCAAGGGCATTTTCCATAATGGTCTTCGCTTCCTCATAGCGTTTCATTTCAAAGAGTATCCAAGCCTTTGTGTCTAAGTAAACGGGATTTTGCGGACTTATTTCATTTGCCTTCGTGCTCATGGCCAAGGCTTTGCGTAAGTTCACTTTGCGTAGGGACAGGTAATAGGCATAGTTATTAAGGGCCACAGCATTATTTGGGCTAATGGCCAATGCCTTTTCAAAATAAGAGTCGCTTTGGCGATGCCTCTCCAATTGATGGTAGGCCGCTGCTAACTGCACATAAAATTCGAATTTCAATTGTGGATTGTCAAACACGTAATTGATACCCGCTTCCAGCAATTCGGCAGCTTTTTCATAATCTTCACCTTCATTAAATGCAATCCCTCCTAGTAAATAAGGCAAGGGTTGATTGGGGAACAAAATACTAGCCTCCGGCGCATCAACTCTAAGCTCCTCAAACATCCGATTTTGCATTTCGATAAGTAGAATTTGCTCCCATACGGCGAACTGCTGACCATATTTTAAAGCTTTCTTGTAATACACGACGGCTTCTTTGTCCTTGCCATCGCGACTGAGGTAATCCCCATACATGGCATAGATTCTAGGGTCTGCGGGCTCCATGGCAACAATCTCATCCAATATTTGGAAAGCCTCTTGCCGCAAAACAGTGTCGTTTTGAGAAGCCTCAAAAAGACTGAGTAGCACCGCTATTTTCCGCTCCATATCCAACTCTCTGCTTGCCATTGCTTTTTTTAGATGATGGATACTTTTTTGGTATTGACCTTCAAGGCGATAGTGGTTGGCTAGATCGAGATGCGGACGGGGGTCTAAGCTATCTAGCGCAAGCATAGACTGGTATATGTCAAAGGCCCTTTGGTTTTCACCATTAGCTTGGTACAATTGTCCAAGAGAGCCGCGATATTCAATTTTCTTAGGGTATGCAACAATAAGATTTTGCAACTCTTTTGCCGCTTCCTCTAAATCTCCTAATTCTAAATAAATACTTTTCTTCTGATTACTAACCTGCTCGGTAACTCCTAGGTCTTTTTCAATTAAATCGAGCTGCCACAGCGCTTCCCGCAGTTCACCGCCTTTGTAGTAAGCCTCAGCTAATTGGAATCGCCATTCTACCCTTGAAGCACTGTCGCTGTTCTCTATGATTTCGAGCAAAGCTTTTTGAAGTGCCTTTGTTTGATTGAACTGGTGGTAAATCGCCAATTTTAATCTAAGGAACCATTCGTTGGTCGGTTCTAAGGCAGCCGCTCTTTCCGCGTGAAAAATTGACTTTTTCTCTTCTTCCTCTGCAGCATAGAGCTGGGCTAACTCGTAGGATAGGGCTGCGTTTTTTGGATCTTTCTGATGCAGCGCCTCAAAAATTACCAGCGCCTCTTCCGAGTCGCCGCGGTTTTTCGCGTTTTGGGCCGCAAAAAATTGCTCATTAAAAAGCCGCAGCCTTTCTCCCTCAAGTTTGTTTTGAGCAGAAAGGCTGAAGCTAATGATCATAAGCCCAATAAGGACTATACTTTTATTCCAATACGCTGTAATCGCCAATAGAAATTTCAGTAAAGTTACCGTCAAACTTTGCTTTGTTACCAATCATCGAGTTGCTCAATTTGGCATTCAAAACTTCGCTATCCTCTTGGATTAGCACATCGCTCAAAGTAGAGTTCTCCACTTTTGTATTTGCACCTATGCTAACGCGTGGACCAATTGTAGAGTTAATGACTTTGGCGCCTGGAGCAATGTAACAAGGAGGAATGATTTCGGAGTTTTCAATGTGAGCATTGGCACTCACTAAATCCTCTTCTCCATTAATAAACCCAAGGATCTTACCGTTGGTTTCGAGGGTTACATTTTTATTTCCACAGTCCATCCAATCATTTACCGTACCGCTGGTAAACTTTGAACCCTTAGCTTTCATATTTTCAAGAGCATTCGTCAACTGGTACTCTCCTTTATCCTTGATGTCATTGTCAAGTAAATATTGTAGCTCATCACGTAGGAAGCCCCCATCCTTGAAATAGTAAATTCCGATAATCGCTTCATCGGAAACGAACTCCTCGGGCTTTTCGACAAAGTCGGTAATGATGCCATTAGCATCCTTTTTTACTACTCCAAAAGCTTTCGGGTTTTCTACTCTTTTGGTCCAGATCACACCGTCATGTTCTACGTCTAAGGTAAAGTCAGCGCGGAATAAGGTGTCCGCAAATGCAACTACGACAGGGCCAGTTAAGGATTCTTTCGCACATAAAATGGCATGCGCAGTTCCTAGTGGTTCATCTTGATGGTAGATACTTCCTTTAGCACCTAGACCCTTAGCAACTTGCTTTAAGTGATCTTCTGTTTCTTTTCCAAAATCACCGATTATAAAAGCAATCTCATCAACACTTTGTCCTGCTACTTTTACAATATCTTCTACAAGCCTTTGAACAATTGGCTTTCCAGCAATTGGAATAAGTGGTTTTGGAATGGTTAAGGTGTGTGGTCGAAGTCGACTTCCGCGACCGGCCATGGGGACAATAATTTTCATCTGCGAATTAATCTAATACAAAATGTTTTCACAAAGCTACACATTGTCTGATTTTAAACTTATCATCTAAACTTTAATTCCTTTTAAAGCCTTCCTGTGCTGCCGAATCCACCAGACCCTCGTTCGGTGTCATCTAAGTTTTGCGTGACTTCCCATTCGGCCTGAACGTAATGGGCAATTACTAGTTGGGCTATTCTTTCACCAGGTTCGATGGTTACCGTTTCGTTGCTAAGATTTACAAGAATTACTCCAATTTCTCCGCGGTAATCTGCATCAATGGTACCCGGACTATTTAACACACTAATTCCTTTCTTCAGCGCCATGCCACTTCTGGGGCGCACCTGGGCCTCTGTACCTTCGGGCAAAGCAATGAACAAACCGGTTTTTACTAGTGCCCTTTCTAAAGGTGCTAGACTAATGGCCTCTTCTAGTACAGCTTGTAAATCCATTCCTGCGGAAAGCGCTGTTTTGTACTCCGGTAGTGGATAAGGTGATTTATTTACGATTGCAACTTTGGTCATTTTCTTGAAAATGCGGTTTTAATTTCTTTTCCTTCCGTTAGAATTAAAAATAAAAGATAGGTTCCAAATATTACCATTCCCGGTAAGAGCGCCGCTTTGAAAACATAAAAGCTAAGATACGCTCCAAGTCCTGATAAGCCTAGATACAAACCGATTCGACCCAAAGGGTATGGGGTGTGTGCATGTCGCTGATTGAGGAAATAGGAGTAAGCGGTCATGGCACCATAGCTTATTAAGGTGGCCCATGCCGCTCCCAAATAATGATATTTCGGCACTAAGATTAGGTTGAGTATGATGGTGAATGCCAAGCCAAAAAAGGAAATATAGGCACCCATACGGGTCTTATTATCAAGCTTATACCAAATGTTGAGGTTGAAGTTTATCCCTAATAATAGATTAGCAAAGAGCAAGATGGGTACGATATGCCAGCCCTCCCAATATTTAGGGTCGATGAAGTGACTCCACTGTAATATCTCGGTACCAGAAACTAGGCCTAAAAAAATAAGACTTTGTATCATCACAAAGTACCGCATGACTCTTGCCATTTTAGTTTTAAAATCTCCTTCACCGGAGAAGAAAAAGGGCTCGGCGGCAAATCGGAAGGCTTGGATAAATAAGACCATGAAAGTGGCAATTTTCATCATGGCTCCAAAAATTCCCATAGAAACTTTGTTGATCTCCGGAGGTAAGAGGTACTTCATAAACTGATACTGAGCTTTTTCATTAGCAATACCTGCTAAAAAGCCAATTACCAAGGGGCTAGAGTACAGTAATAGTTTTTTAAGAAGAACCTTTTCGAGACGCCAACTAATTTTAAGAAACTCTGGTAGGAACAATACCATCATCAAAAAATTGCCTAGCAAATTGGCTAAGAAGACGTATTCCACCCCCCAGCTTGGATTATAGATCCAAGTCCAAATGGAGTCTACTTGGCCATGTGTCGCCAGATCTGGCAAGAGTAAAAAGAAAAAGAGGTTCAGTAAAACCATAAACGCAATTGTACTGAGGCGCACCACTAAAAAGCGAAAGGGCCTATTTTCGGCCCTAAGCTTTGCAAAGGGGACAGCCGCCATTGCATCCATAGCTACAATGGCTAAAGTCCATAAAATAAGATGGGGACGATCCGGATATTCCAGCCAAAGCGATAGATGATCTATAAATAACCAGCTGAAAAACAGAGCGATAAAGCTAATAAGTATCGTAACTATACTACTATGGCTAAATACGGTGTTTGAATCTTGGTGAGGGTCTCGATTGAATCGGAAATAAGCGGTCTCCATTCCAAAGGTTAGGATCACCATTAATAAAGCGATGATGGAGTAAAGGTCGTTAAGAACACCATATTCAGCCTGCTCAATGCGCGCGGTATGCAGTGGGGTAAGCGCAAAATTAAGCAGCCGGGCAAGTATGGTAGTAAGCCCATAGATTACGGTTTGAGATGCTAAACTTTTGAGGGAAGCCATGCTAATTATCTATTTCAAAAATACTAGAATGGCTTTGAGGAAGCCTTTATACGCCATAGAGTTCTACACGGTGGTATTAACAACGAAAGCCTCTTCAATTGCTTATATTTGGAGCCCTAAAAAACAGATTTGATGAAGAAAATTTGGCTTTTCTTAGTAATGGGGCCATTGGCTCTTGCCCAGCCTGAACCTTGTTATACTCTGCCTGCAAATCTCACTGATTTTATTTTCAATGACATTAATTACCTGGCTTCCGATGCACTATCAGGACGCAAGCCAGGAACCGAAGGGGCCATTTTAGCACGAGATTATATCGTTCAGGTTTACTCTGAATTAGGTTTGGAGCCGGCTTTTAAGGATAAATATTTCGAAGAATTTACGGTACCTAACCGTGTAGACCGAAGTGCAGATGGTAATTATATGTTCTATAAATCAGATGCTCTAATCTTAGACAGCGACTTTTATCCTGTTTACTTATCGGGGAATGGTCAGGTTAAAGGAGAAACGGAATACGTTTCCTTCGGCATTGAGAGCCGCTCCTTAAAGCGCGATGATATTGACGACGAAGATGTAAAAGGTAAAATTGCGGTAATGGAGCTAAGTTCTCCAGATGGAATTCACCCGCATTCGAAGTATAAAGACTGGCATGATCTCACAAAAAGAATCAACCTGCTCAAAGAGAAAGGAGCGAAAGCGGTTGTTTTAATCCACACGGAGGGTAATGCGAATAGTCCGGAAGCCGAATTTAAAAGTTTGGCATCATTAGGCATACCGGTGGTTTATGTGCGAAATGAAAAAGTAGCCAAAAAGCTGCGACGTTCAAGAAAAGTGGAGTTATCGGTTAGCTTAAGTGAAATTCGCGATCCCGCCTTTAATGTCGCAGCACGAATAGACAATGACGCCCGAAATACCATTATTATTGGGGCCCATTACGATCATTTAGGAATGGGTGGTGAAGGTTCGAGATACATTAATCACGAAGAGCCGATGATTCATAATGGTGCTGATGATAATGCCAGTGGTACCGCTGGCTTATTAACGCTGGCTCGCTTTATCGCGTCTTCAGAGGATAAAGAATTACGCAAGTTTAATTATTTGTTCGTTGCCTTTTCGGCGGAAGAGATGGGTCTTTTGGGCTCCAAGCAATTTGTTAAGGGCTTGGAGCGCTTTGATGAGCGGTGGTTATACATGCTCAACATGGATATGATTGGCCGAATGGAAGCAGGTATTTTGGCGCTTAATGGAGTAGGCACCTCCCCCATGTGGATGGATATATTAGGACCTATTAATTGCGGACTGGAAGTGAAATACAGCGAGAGCGGAGTGGGTCCTAGTGATCATACCAGCTTTTATTACAAGGATATTCCTGTGCTTCACTTTTTTACAGGAACCCATGAAGATTATCACAAGCCGAGTGATGATGTGGAAAAGATAAACTTTGACGGTATATTCCGAACCTTGAGCTACATGGCAACGATAATTCGCAATACGCCGAATGTTGATGATTTTCCTTTTAGTGCTACCAAGGTAGAGAGCACAAAAGCGCCGAAGTTTTCGGTTACCTTGGGTGTGATGCCCGATTACTTGTATAATGGCAACGGAATGAAATTAGATGGGGTTAGCCCCGAAAAGCCAGCTGCAGCGGCAGGCCTCAAGACCGGCGATATAATTACCCAATTAGGAGAGGTGCAAGTGAGTAATATGCAAAGCTACATGGAGGCTTTGGCTCAGTTTAAGAAAGGAGATAAGACGACACTGCTCTTTCAGCGTGACGGCAAGGCCGAATCGGTTCAAATACAGTTCTAATATGAATATTGCGGTGCTAGGAGGTGGCTCATGGGCCACAGCAATTGTAAAGATGCTTACCGAATCCAACGACTATGTGGGGTGGTGGATGCGCGACGAGGAAAATGTTCTGCACATAAAGCGATTCCATAATAACAGACGTTATTTATCAGGGGTCGAGCTTCAAACTGAGAAAATTGCGGTAAGCACTGATTTGGATCACATTGTTTCGGAGGCGGACTGTTTGATTGTCGCCATTCCGAGCGCCTTTCTCAAAGCATCATTACGAAACTTAAGCCTAAGTATTAAAGATAAAATTGTTTTTAGCGCGATTAAAGGTATCGTGCCAGACGAAAACCTAATCGTAGGTGAGTTCTTTCACCAAAAATATGAGGTTCCATTAGACCGTATCGGTGTAATAACCGGTCCTTGTCATGCCGAAGAGGTGGCCTTGGAAAGACTTAGTTATCTAACGGTGGCCGCACTAAATGAAGACTTAGCAAAGCAATTGGCGGTGCGCTTAGATTGCAGTTATATAAAGACGAATACTTCCGATGATATCTACGGTACCGAATATGCAGCCGTTCTTAAGAACATTTATGCTTTAGCTTCTGGGATTTGCCATGGCCTGGGCTACGGAGACAATTTCCAAGCGGTCCTTGTCAGCAATGCAATTAGAGAAATGAAACTCTTTATGAAGGTTGTTCATCCTATAAAACGCGATATCAACGACTCGGCGTATTTGGGGGACCTATTGGTAACAGCCTACTCCCAATTTTCCAGAAACAGAACCTTTGGGAATATGATCGGAAAGGGCTATACTATTAAAAGTGCAATGCTCGAGATGAATATGGTTGCTGAAGGATATTATGCGGCGAGATTAATCCGAGAGGTTCGAAAAGAGAAAGAGGTGAAAATGCCCATCGCGGATGCTGTTTACAAGATCCTATACAAGGATAGAAACCCGAAAAAAATAATGGCGAAATTGGCCATGAAGCTGAATTAAAAAAGAAAGACCTGCCCGGGGGGGGGACAGGTCTCTGTGGTAGAGAATAAAAAACTATTGTTTTTCGAACAACAATCTAAAATACTAAAATAGTCAACTTAAACCCTTAGGAGCAAGGCACTTGGCTTCCTTTGGGATGGTCTAAAACCCTTACTGTGGCTTTGAAAGAACGCTTTATTCCCCTCCAAACTTTTCCGATTAATTCTGAGGACATCGAGAAAGAGGCCCAAAGCCTTAAAAAGAATTATCAACGTCGAAGAAGCTGCAGGCACTTTGCAGATCAACCCGTTCCTCAGTCGGTAATCGAAACGCTGATTGAAATTGCTGCATCTGCCCCGAGCGGAGCAAATAAGCAACCTTGGCATTTTGTGGCGGTTTCCTGTAAAAACACAAAGGCACAAATTCGAGAGGCAGCTGAGGCGGAGGAAAAACTGTTTTACTCGGAAAGAGCCCCAAAGGAATGGCTGGAAGATCTGGCTCCTTTAGGCACCGATTGGGAGAAGGAGTTTTTAACCACTGCGCCTTGGTTGATTATTGTTTTCAAAGAGATTTATGGTAAAGATGAAAGTGGGGAAAAGAATAAGCATTACTACGTAAATGAATCGGTGGGGATAGCCTCAGGTTTTTTGATTTCTGCTATTCACCAATTAGGACTGGTTACGCTTACGCATACCCCAAGTCCTATGAACTTTTTATCTAAAATATTGGAGCGTCCCGAAAATGAGAAACCCTTCTTGCTCCTCCCGGTGGGATACCCTGCGAAGGACGCCATGGTGCCCAATATTAGCAAAAAGAGCTTAGCAGAAAATTGTACCTTCCTTACAGATTAAAAAAGGATGGAATCATCAAAATCAGGGGCTTTAGCAGCTAAGCTTTATCAGGACTACCTTTTTATTTTGGCCGTTGCGGTAGCTTCTTTTATAGGAATAAATCAGTACCACTATGGGATGTGGAATCAGTTTGTTTCCTTGCCTTGGCTGTATGACTTAATAGACCCTAATCTTTTTCCCCAATGACTTATTGGTGGAGCAACGCACAGCTTCGCCTAGCTTCTTTTTAGTTTTCATTAAGGGGTTTATGGAGCTTTTCAGCCTTAGCATAGCCCAAGCACATTATATCTTATACTTGCTTTTTTTGGTTCCTACGATTTACAGTTTTTATGCTTTGGGTAAAAGCTTTTCAGATAATCGACGCTCCGGAATTTTAGCCGTGGCCCTTTTAACTTTTGCTTTTCCTGTAATTGGAGATGTTCAAACATGGGATAGTCTTTTGATGGAGCGTACCATCGCATTGCCCTTTCTCCTCTTATCCATAGCGAGTTTAGTAAAAAGGCAATATTGGACTATGATCGTACTGCAGGGAATCGCTTTTAACCTGCATCCTTTATCAGCCATCTATGTAATCACTCCATCGGCTTTAGCCCTAATAATGCGGGACGGTTTCAAGGTTAAGCAATTTGGATATCTATTATTGCTCGTAGCCTTGGCGAGCCCTGTACTTTATTTAAGAGCTAAAAATAGTGTTGGCGAAGGACTATTTGCATTCGGGGAAACTTGGATGGAGGCCATGCGGTTGCGAAATGGGCATCATGCTTTTCCAAGCGCATATCCGTTGGGAATGTGGCTAAAGTCTGGCGCAATCTTCACCTTGTTTGTTTTGATTACTGTTTTTGGTCCCTGGAAACGAGACCTGAAAAAGCTTTTATGGGGCTTTGCGATAGGAATTAGCCTTATGCTATTGCTGGGGCTTATTTACACGGAGTTGTTTCCCTTAAAGATTTTTATTCAACTTCAGTTTTTCCGCTCCTTTTTATTTTTAGTTATCATCAGTTTGGCCATGTGGTCAGCGGCTATTATAGATTTTCCGCGGCCTATCCTCTATATGGCCTTCTTATTTATTGTGGTGCAGTACATGGGGGTTGATGTAACGAAGCTTCTGGGTTTTGTTTTATTCTCTTCCCTCGCATGGATCCTTTTGGTTTTCTTTAAAGACAAGAAATGGAATATTGCCCTGCTCAGTATGGCTTTTTTGGCCTTGGGTTTCGCGGGCTATTTTCTTCGTGGAGGCTTAAAGTTGGAGCAAGGAATTCAATCGGAAGAATGGTATGAGGTGCAAGATTGGTTTGCGGAAAAGTCGGACCCCGACGCTATGGTAATTGTTCCTCCCTCAGAGTTAGGTTTTCGGGTTCGAGCTCAAAGAAGCACTTACGGAGATTGGTTTGATGGCACCAAGGCGTTCTTCAGTGAGGAATATGCTCGATACTGGCTGGATCACATGTATAGCTTGGATGCTTATAATCCCGCGAATTTGAAAGCCCCTTATAACGGGCTGCAATTCGAACATGTTTTAAGTTTGGGACAAGAACTGGCGGAGAAAAACAAAGAAGTATATATTATTCGTTACCAGGAAAGTGAAAATTATCCGATAGCTGAAAGCTTTAGCAATGAAACTTTTAAAGTGTATAGATTATTTCCCTAATAGACGTTCTGGGATTTGGGTCCTCTTACCGCTACCGTGTAGGCGCGGCCCCAAATATTTCTCAGCCGTAGTAGCGCCTTATCGCAGTTTGTAGATTGCTCGTTTCCAATTTTCCGGCAATAATAACGGACACTTCGATTATTGGGGTTTTGCCAGTTTTTATCAAAATCATCCCAAGTTCCGACCAGGCTATCTTGCTGGTAAAACCACACCTTTTCAAGCCTTAAAGGGGATAATGAGGTGCTTTGATCACGACTAAAAAGAGAAACAACCCCATAGGTGGAACCTGCACTCCCCGGCATTTGATTGGTAATAATGGTACAATCAATTTGCCAGTTTTTTCCGAGAATTTTCCGCCCCTCATTAATTTCAAATTGACTAGGCTTAGGCCTGTTGATGCCACAGGAACTAAGGAGAAGAAGCAAGGCAATTATTCGTTTCATTCCAAATCCTTTAATGCAATGCTATGGCGTTGCCACGATTGGTTTTCCCCCTCCCCTCCAGGAAAAAGTATTAAGCTATCTGAGCTCAAACAATAAGGGATGAGGTCATTGTCGCCCCAAATGTAGGAGGCCTCATTATAGCGTCTTTGCTTAGGCCATTTTGCCTGCCATTTCTTTAAATATTCCGTCATTTTTCCCCATTGACGTTCATTTAAAACGAATTCCAGGGGTAAGAAATAACCCTCGGGAAACTTTACGGTTAAAGGGAAATAGGTTTCTTTAATTTCCTTGCTGTTCGCTTGCTTCGCTTTGCGAATTAACTCAATACTTAGAACGGTATCTCTTTGCAGATGCAGTTTATAATCGCTAGTAAGATCAGTGGTCACACTATCCTTAATACAATTCGCACTGGCAGCGAATAAACCTGTAGTTTCTCTTAAGTATCGATTTAATCCCTCTTGCAAAAGGCTGTCACTTAAACCGATTAATTGGGGATAATGATGCTGTATTTTACATGTTTTCTCGTCTGACAATTTAAGGTCTTGACCCTTGACCTGATAATTTAGGTCTTTGTTACAAGCGATTAAAGCGGAGCAAATAAAAAGGAGACAAACTTTTTTAAGCATGTCTAAAGGTACTAAAAGGACCATTTCAAACGAGCAAATAAATTATTGCTCAGCCATTGCACTTGATTGTCTAGCAATTGGTTTTCGGTTAAAAAAAGCTGACCAGCAAGCAGTACATCCAGGTTGGTACTCAAGCTGTAACTCAAGCTAGGGAAGAAAATAACATTGTTGCCCAGAGGGTCGTACATGAAGTTGAGCGAGCCATTTATGATGGGATTAAAAGCATAATTGGCGCTGAAGGCGGCCGTTTGCTCAAAGGGGAATGGGTTTTTAGGGCTAAGGACTACTCCTGGGCTGAAACTACTAAAGCTATTAAGGTTATTGGTAGTAGCCGCGCTACTATTGTATAAATAGGACAAGGATAAATATAGGCCATTACCAAACACATAGTCTATTTCTGTACCAAAGACGAAGGCATCATCCGTATTTAGGCCGCGATTTGGAACATTGCTTTCTTCAGGCTCTAAAGCCCAGTAATAATTCGCCTCACCTTTGAATCCTAGATCCCATAAGCTGCCCGCCCAACCTCCTCCAAGGCTAAGGTTATTCTGGTAATAAGCACTTAATAATTGGAAATCGTAGGTGTACTTATTGTTACGATAAAGAAGGGCTGCCGTACTTTCTTCAAGTTTATTGCCGGGCGCAATGGCTAGCTCCCAACTGCTTGTAAAGGATGAGAAATATTGCAAACGGATTGCATCGGCACCAGGACGCTCCTCGTAATCAAAGTCGAAGAAGTTATATTGATTAAGAATGTCATTGGGATTCCAGATACTATTAATACCCCAGTTTATGCGCTGTCTTCCAATGCGCAAAAGGAGTTTGTCGTTTTCATATTGAAGCCAAAGGCGGTCGAAGATGGTATGAAGAACAGCATCTTCACTTCGCCAGTACAATAGGCTTAGATCAACTAAGCCGGGATCTGCGTCTAGGATGTTAAAAAATAGATCACCCGATTTTAATTGAGAGCCGTTAAACAAGCGATTTCGCATGCCTAGCCCAGCCGACCAAGCTCCGCGGTATATTTTGAGGTCGAAGCGATTGTGCAATTGCTGATCAAAACTGTTTAGTTGCAAAGAAGGACGAATACTTGGCTCAAAGAAGTTTTCATTGATGGTTCCATAGGAACTGAAATGCTTAAGGTAGCCTCGCCATTCATAATCCCAGTCTGGCTTATCCTGGGCGCGAGCATAAAGGTGACCTAAGGAGATGGCAGCAAGGAAAACAAAGCGCTTCATGCTCGGGTATCCGTCTTTATTTTACCATCTTCAACATAGACCAAACGATTGGCTCGGTCTATTACCCTCTGGTCATGCGTGGAGAAGAGAAAGGTGATTCCTTCTTCTTGATTTAAATGGTACATAATATCCAACAGATCTTCAGTGCTTTTAGAGTCAAGGTTTGCTGTGGGTTCATCGGCCAGCACAAAACTTGGTTTTGAGGCGAGGGCTCGCGCCACGGCAACTCTCTGCTGCTGGCCTCCACTTAGTTCGTTGGGCCTTTTATGCGCTTGCTTCTCTAACCCCACCGATTTAAGTAATTCATTAGCTCGTTTACGTCGATCGCTTGCGCTCTTGCCTTGCAATAACATAATGAACTCCACATTTTCCTGGGCGGTTAAAACAGGAATAAGGTTATAAGCTTGAAATACAAAGCCAATATGTCTCAGTCTAAAATTGATAAGCTCGTTATCGCTGAGTTCGTGAATTTCTTTTTGATCCACCACAACTGTTCCTGAGGTAGGGTTATCAAGCCCTCCAATTAGGTTGAGCAATGTAGTTTTACCTGAACCCGAAGGACCGATGATAGCTGTGAATTCGCCTTCCTCCACCGAAAGGTCAATACCGTCTACAGCGTGAATGGTGCTATCGCCATCTTGATAGTGGCGGTGCAGGTTTTTTGTTTCTATAATAGCCATGCTTAATGGTTTAAATCGTTCGAATAGTTTCTATTGGATTCATTTTTAAGGCGCGCCGCGCCGGGTAAATCGAGGCAATTAGGGTCATTGTAAACACAATAGCCGCGGTACCGTAGTAAAAGCTATTGGGGACACTAGGGTATATGATGGTGCCAATGCCATAGCTGGCTAACCCATCGCTGAAAACCTCAAGGGAGAGGCCCGTTTTTTGCCCTTGCTGTACGGACAGAAGACCTAGTAGAATACCTAGCGGACCACCCATAAGAGAGAGGTAAAGCGTTTCAAGTATGATCATGCTAAAGATTTTTCCTTTGCTCATTCCCACACACATGAGCACTCCCAATTCTTTTCGTCGCTCTAAAACCGCCATCAGCATGGTGTTTATGATCCCAAAAGAGAGTGCCAGCATGATAATACCGATAATGATAAACAGCATTTGAGTCATAATTGAATCGCTGTAGGCAAGTTCCGGTGCTAAATCTTTCCAGTTTTCAACTAAACTTTCCGGAAGAGCATTCTGCAAAAAGGGCTTCAGGCTATCGCTTTGTTCTTCGTTTTGGAGGTAAGCAGCAACTTCATGGTATTCATTTGTTTCCATGTCTAATAATTGCTGAAGGTCTCGGGCCCGAACATAGACCTTCATCTTCTCAATGGTCGAGGAAACTTCATGGTAAATGCCTTTTACTTTGAAAGAAGCTGAAACCAAATCTTGGTCACCATTGCTGAAGTTCAGAATTACTTTTGAGCCTGGTTTTACCTCTAATTTCTCCGCTAAGGCAGCACCAATTAAGATTGGATTACGACCCTTTTCGGTAAAATAGGAACCACTGTCAATTTTTGCGGCAAGACCCGTCAAGGCATCTTCTTGGGCAGGTTCAACACCAAATATTTGAATGCCACCGCTATAATGCGCCGTTGAAGCCATGCCATTGGCAATAACACGTGGCGCAGAGGCGGATACCTCTTTATGAGCGCTTAAAAGATTGAGCGCGGTGGTAGCATTGGACAAAGTGTACTTGACCTCCATTTGGTCTTTCCACTGAGGGTTGTGAATTTGAAGGTGCGAAAACTGGTTGCGTAATAAGGCATCTTTACGCTGATCATTTAAACCGAAGCTAAAGGCACTAACAAAAATGCCAGACCAAATCCCCAACATGATGCTAATTATTACCACAAGGCTGCGGAGTTTATTCCGCCAGATATTTCGCCAGGCTATGTTTAATATAATTTTCATCGACGCATGGCTTTAACAGGTGAAAGACGGTAAATGCTTAGCAAGGCGTACAAGCCTAAAATCATACTAATAGCAAGTACAATTCCCCCATGAGTAAACCAAATAGACGGATCTACACTGAAGGGAATAATGGGCTCCATGCCATATTCCTCCGTCATCTGTTCCATTTCACCACTAAGAAGAATCGGGTTGAGATGGTAATACCAAGCAATAGGTAGAGAGAGTAAGCTCCCCGAAAGAATTCCCAACAAAGCCAGGAAACTGGTTTCCATGAAGGTAGTGAGTGCTAACCGACTTCGGTTCATGCCGATGGAAATAAGAATTCCAAACTCAGGCTTCCGCTCGGCGGTCAGCATCAAGATCGTCCCAAAAATACCAAAGCCAATGACTAAGTAGAGAATGAAGAGGATGGCAAGACCACCGGCGCTATCAGCTTCCATTGCTTGTATAAGTTCGGGCATCATTTCTCGCCAGGTTAGGATCTCACTTTCTTCGTTTAAATGGGCGCTTAGTTCATTTTTAAGAGGGCTTAACTGATCTGTTTTTTCTGGAATGATTACCATTCCTGTATATTGACCATAGGCTCCTGTGAGGACTTGCATTTCATTAAGTCCTATGAATACGGTACTCTTGTTTGCCTCAGGATTAGGAAGTTTCGCGACTCCAATTATGGGGTATTTACCATTAGCGCTCATCCCATGGTATCCCTGGCCAATAACAACTAGGGTATCGCCCATGTCAAGCCTAAGGTTTTCAGCTAATTTTTCGGCTAGAACAACGCCAGACTCGTCGAGGGCGGGTAAATGCCCGCGCTCCATTTTCGAGCTTAATTCAAAATATAGGCTTTCCTTTTCGGAATCGATACCGCGAAGAAAACCTGGCCGAGTGTCACTATTGTCGGAGGCTAAAAGTGCAAAGCTTTCGAGCCTAGGGATGAGGTCTTTCACCTCAGGGTGACCCATGATTTGCTTTTCGATTTTTTCATCAGGACTAAAACTTCTTTCTAAGCTTTGCTTGTCCCAGTAACCGACGCCCTGCCATTGCATATAGCCTGTGGTGGCATTTATAACACTAGAATAGGCTTGATCGTAAGTGCCCAGCTGCATGCTCCGCATTACCAGCGCAAAGAAGAGTGCGAAACTCACCGAAGCCATGGTTATGATGCTGCGACGCTTGTTACGCCAGATATTCCGCCATGCGATTTTGACTAACATCTTAACGGATTCGTTTCATGTATTGAGTAGTGAAATATTCACGGGGAATATTCACATCGAAGTCGAGACTCTGATAGCGCATAATGGTTTTATGGCCCTCTTGATCAACGGGAGTCATAATCAATACCGAAGGCAGCATTTTTCCGCCAAGGTCTTTGATTTCTTTAGCCTCCATAATATTCACAAGATCTATTTCTTCATCGTAGAATTCAGTACGCAGATGGATGTACTCCTTCTGATCGATGTGTAGGATAACCTTGCCCCATACCACTGCAGCAGTTTCATTTGGAACCAGTTCGATCTTCCAAGCCTTGCGGCCGTCGACCTCTACCTCTCCAATTAGTTCGTGTTGGTAATCCCTAATAAGGGACGATTCATTTACCAGATCATCATTGGTAAAGTCGGAACCCATCCAACTTTGCGACATCATGCTCGGCGGGAGTTTAATATTGCGTTCAATACTGGGAATCCAATTATAAATTTCTTTCCCTTTTTTAAGGTACACCGTACCCCGATCTCTTGCAGGATGGGTAATTAAGATTAAGGAGTTTTGAGTACCGCGAGACCATGATTTTAAAGCAATAGTGCGTTCCCAACGCGGGCGAACGATGGTCATGGAAAGCTCAGAGTAGCTTTGGTCCCCTCGCAATTTGTCTTCCGTTTTCTTAACAATTTCGTAGGCATCTTGCCCGTTTAGCAAGAAACCGACGCTTAGGAAAAGGCTTAGAAGTTTAGTTTTCATAGGTCGTATTTAGTTAGAATCTTTTGTTTGACATCTTCAAGCGGGTAGTCATCACCAAGCGTAAGAAAGCCCATTCCAGCGCCATCTAGAAGAGCACCAAAGGCATAGGCTTCTGCATAGGCATTATCATAGCCAAGCTTCTCAAAAATCCCTTCATAATGCTTTAGCCCATGTGCCTTCTGAAACTTCACTTTATTTTCTATGATGTGCATTACCTCTGGCTGAAGCGCTAAGGCGGTCATAAACCGCACCGTGTCAGTATTTTGCACGAAGTATTCGAAGGTCATTTCCACAACAAAGCGTAGCTGATTTTTTGGGTTTTTACCTTTTACCACTTCTTCAATGCCCTCGCCAACTGCAAAGAGCATTTCTATAATGCCTTGCAATATTTCTTCCTTGGAGCTGAAGTAATGATAACTCAGGCCTTTAGAAATACCTGCTTCTTTTGCGATATAACTCATGCTAGCGGAGCTATAACCTTTTTCCGCAAAGGCTTTAAAGGCGGTCATTATAATTTGCCGGCGTGTTTCTTCACGCTGAGCTTGATTTTGTGCTTTGGATCGTGGTGCCATTTATTGTTTTGACTGAACGGTTGGTCAAAATGAAAAAATAATTTTAACTGACCAAGTGTTCAATATAAATTAAAACCAAAAACCTAGCCGTATATAAGCGTAAATGTCTCTGTGATTAGTACTTCCGGCAAGGTTAAATTCGAGTGGGCCAATCAGGCTGTTATAGGTGTAGCCTAAACTGTAGCCGTCCAGAAGGATATCCGAAATGAAAAGGGCATTTAGGGATGGCTCCATTTTACCAAAATTGGCTTTAAACTGTAGGAAGTGGTCTTTGTAAATCTCATAATTTACATCAGCACGAAGCATCAAGGCATTTCGTCCTATCAGTTCCATAAAGCGGTAACCAATGAAGGGTTGAATGTAATTGATGTAGGCCTGACCTAAACTGCCAAAATGGATTTGATAGGGCCTGGAAAGGTTGGGTCCTATTGTGGTGGCACCGTACAGTTTTGTAAGCACAGTCCATTTAGAGTTGAGGGAGATGGCCTGTCGATAACTGAGGTCAAAAACGGAGCTGGGCTCTAAAAAGGTTTCAAATCCTTGTCTTTCGGCTATAATGCGGTATTGTGCATTTAGTTGAAATCCATGACTTGGGAAGTTGGCATCATCAAACGAATCGAAATCAATGTATCCGTAATAATTGATAAAACCTTGATTTAAGTCTTCCGAGATATTGGTTTCAAAGTCCTGAGTAATGTCGATATCCTCCAATTGGACCCCCCCGCCTATTGCATAGGCATCCCTTAGGGTTGATTGAATAAAAAGGTCTAAAGAATAGTCCTGATAGATTTTCTCATTAATGGGTTGGCGGTTTCGAAAGTTTTGATACCGGAAACGGTAGCTCCTTAGTTTGATCCCAAGGGTTGGGATATAACCGCGATCCACAAAATAATTTAATTCGCCCCGAGGCATATCTCCCAAGGCCAGATCCACGCTTAAACGTGAGTTTTTAAACAATAATTTTCGGTTGGTGTAATTGAGAAGTAAGGCAGCCCCAAAATCGTCATTGTAATTAAGGCCTAGCTTAAAGCTTTGGTAGAAATCTTGCTCTTTTAGGTTAATGCTGAGCACGTAACCTGAGTCCGCCTTGGCCATGGTGTAATCTACGGTTTCAAAGTAGCGCGAACCATATAATTGGTCGAGGCCGGCCTCTAATTTTTCGAGTTGGCAGGTACTTCCTTCTTTTAACCTCAGCTTCCCTAATACATAATTTTTGGTAAGGCTTTCCAGTCCATTTACCTCAATGTGATGTACATAAAACTCGCGCAATGGCAGTGCTTTTTCTTTGGCACCCCCTTTTACTGGGTCTGCAGCTGCCAATTCCTTTAATGCTTTCCAATGTTTTCGAGCCTCTCTTTCCCCTTCGGCAACGATACTATCAAATAGTTCAAAACTGTTGATTCCCGCTTCGGGTATTTTAGGGGCAATTAATAGGTCTGTTAAAGCCTCAGACTCGGCCTGGTTTCGGGAATTTAAGAATCCGGTTGTTTGCTCTAGAACTCGAATGGCACTATTTAAGTCTTCTCGTTTGTTCAGGTAGTCCTGCATGTCTACGCCAATAATAACGTCGACATCCTTCTCCTTCATAATGCGAACAGGGTAATTGAGAACGACTCCGCCATCTATGTATAAGCTGTCTTCAATTTGGTAGGGCGTAAATAAACTAGGAAAGGCAGAGCTTGCGCGCAAAGCATCGATTAAGCGGCCGTCTTCAAAAACTTTGGCCCTACCTGTCTCAAGGTTGGTGGCCAAGCAAAAGAAGGGAATAGGCAGATCACCAAAGGATTGGTAAGGAAAAGATTGTTGGGTTATAGAACTCAGCTCCTTTAGGATGTACTGGGCATAATTGATTCCTTTTGGAACTTCAATACCATTTTTAGTTAAGGGAAAGCTCAGAAAATATCGATCATCCGATTTTCGGTCAAAGAAACTAAGCCTATTACGAGGTACCTCATTTTCCATGAGCGCATCCCAGTTTACTTGGCGGAGGTAAAATTCTATTTCATCAGCGCTGTATCCCAAGCTGTACATAGCACCAATGATTGCCCCCATAGAGGTGCCACCTATATAATCGAGTTTTATACCTGCTTCTTCAATGACTTTTAAGGCTCCAATTTGAGCCATGCATTTGGCACCGCCGCCACTAAGAACCAAGCCAATCTTTAGATCCTTTTTGGCCTGCCCAAAACTTAAAGCGGGAATTAATGCTATAAGGATGAAAAGCTTTTTCATGAATCAGATTTTTCGGCGAAATGACGGTGCACCAATTTAGCGCGATTTTTACCGATTACGGCTTCCAACTCCTCCAAGTTGGCCGCTTTAACTTTTTTAACACTTTTAAATTGTTTGAGGAGAAGCTTCACTGTTTCGTCACCCACGCCTTTTATGTCGTTAAGTTCTGACTTAAAGGTACTTTTTGACCTACGATTTCGATGGTGACTTATACCAAAACGATGTGCCTCATCGCGCAAGCGCTGCACGACTTTTAGCGTTTCGGACCGTTTATCTAAATAAAGCGGGTATTTATCACCAGGGAAGTAGATCTCTTCTAATCTTTTGGCGATTCCTAAGATGGCAATTTTACCGCGTAAGTCTAGATCTTCTAGTGCCTTTAGTGCGGCGCCGAGCTGTCCTTT
>CBFHRN010000020.1:0-30525 GCA_965658275.1 Croceimicrobium sp. | reverse complement strand
AAAAATGGATGGCAAATGGGGGCGGTTTTACGGGATGCCACGACCACTTTTAATGCCTGGACGATTAAAGAAGAGAGCTTTGGGGATATTTTTAGCTTGACACCCAATGAACTCCCTACCGAAAACTTAGAACTAACTATTCCTCGTTTACTCCTTGGGATAGGACGAAGTTTTAAGCTCAACGATAAATACAGTTTACATTCGGAACTAAGTACCGACCTAACTTTTGGGGGTGCTCAAAATGTGTTGGTGTCGAGTGCCCTCCTCAATCTAAATCCCAATTTGGGCTTTGAGTTAGCTTACAGCAATTTCATTTTCTTACGCACAGGAATTGGTAATTTCAAACGTCTGCAAGAATTCAACGGCGATACTTATATAAGCCTCCAGCCCAATTTAGGCATAGGCTTTTTATACCGAGGCATTGCTCTAAATTACGCCCTAACGGATATAGGGAGCGCCTCTGGAACATTATACTCTAATATTTTCTCTTTAAGCTTTAACTTTGGTGTATTTAGAGATTCTTGATGTCGAACGAGACTGCGCCAACGAATAGCACCCATTATATTCTTTACAGCTTAATTGCGGCTGCCTTATTTTGTCTGGCACATATAAGCCCCTATAGCAGTCCGATTATCTTGTTGGCCCTAGTTCCCCTGCTGGTTTTTGGAGATCGGTCTCAATCGCTATTATTGCAATCCCTAATTATACTTCCTGCTTTATTGGTCTGCAGTTTTATGAGTGCCAGCGTTCCATTGCTCACGGGCTTAGCATGGATTCTTTTTAGCCTAGGCCGAAAAATGTGGGGTAAACAACGCTACTTTCTAGCTTTTGTCTTTTTGTTCCTCAGTGCGGAAACCCTTCCTTTTTATGTAGGGATCGATCCTTTATTTGGGCCTCGTCTGAGCGAGCAACTAGCTCAGATCTCCTTTTTAAAACCAGCTTTAAAGGTCTTGGGGTATTCGGGCCTTAGCCTCATTATTTTGATCGTGAATTTTGGTTTAGCGCAAGTGGTTCTTAAGCAGCAACGTCAAGAAAAGAAATCGAACACTTGGGTTTACAGCTCCCTTATTGTTATGGGTATTCCTATTGCTCTTAGCCTGGGGACCGATATAGATGAAGGGCATTCATCCTCTGCAATCAATGGTTTAAATGCTGTAGATACCTTTTTGGCCCGAATGAGCTTTTTTATAGCCTTCTTTTTATTGCTCTTCGCTCTTGTTCGTCAATTACTACCGAAAAAAAATGGAGATGATCGATTTACGTAGCGATACCTTTACCAGGCCCCTTCCCCAAATGCAAAAGGCCATGTGGGCCGCTGAAGTTGGCGATGACGTTTTTGGAGAAGATCCTACCATTAATGCCTTAGAAGCTAAAGCAGCAGAAATGTTTGGCATGGAAGCCGCGGTTTTTTGCCCATCGGGAACCATGACCAACCAGATTGCGATTAAAACGCATACCGTGCCGGGCCAGGAGGTGATTTGCCACGAGTATTCACATGTTTATAATTACGAAGGCGGGGGCATCGCTTTTAATAGCTCCTGCCAGGTTCGACCTTTAGCGGGACCCCGCGGAAAATTAGAACCGGACACTGTAGCCGCTGCCTTGCAAAACCCCTTGGACCACCATGCCGCCACCTCGCGTTTAGTAGTCTTGGAAAACACCACTAATAAAGGAGGCGGAGCTTGCTACGACTTGGAAGCCATTGATGGTATTCGAGCCATTACGCAAGAAAAGGGCCTCGGTCTTCATTTGGATGGAGCGCGTTTGTGGAATGCACTAATCGCTACTGGCCAAAAACCAGAAGACTATGGTCAGCGTTTCGATTCCATTTCGGTGTGCCTAAGTAAAGGACTAGGATGCCCGGTAGGCTCCTTGCTTTTGGGGTCCAAAGACTTCATCCACCAGGCGCGTTTTATTCGTAAAAAACTAGGCGGAGCTATGCGGCAAGCGGGCTATTTGGCTGCTGCAGGGATCTATGCCCTGGACCACCACATCGAACGGCTGGCCGAGGATCACGAAAAAGCCCAAATTTTAGCGAAAGCTTTAATCGACAGTCCTTGGATTGAAAAGGTAGAACCCGTAGAAACCAATATTCTCATTTTTAATGTGATGGAAGATCGGTCCATCGTCACCTTCAATACTGCCCTGCGCAATGAGGGCATTTTACACATCGACATGGGCCAGGGTAAGCAACGCTTTGTGACCCATCACGATGTAAGCTTCGAACAAATTGAGAAGGTTGTACAAGTCATTAAATCAATGACTTAATCCTTTGAGACCTAGGTCACACAAGGCCAAAAGCTAACTTTTATCATAGTTCGTGCGCTTCAATTTGGGGACCTTTACCCTAGTTAATTGAAACCCACGATCATGAAAAATGTAGTGATTTTAGGAGCTGGTACCGCCGGCACCATGATGAGCAATCATCTCAGCAAAAGATTAAATGACGATTGGGAGATCACCATCGTTGATCAAAGAAGGATACACCATTATCAACCTGGATACTTATTTATCCCCTTCGGAACCTATACCGAAGAAGATATTGTAAAACCCATTGAGAAGTTTATCCCCGAAAGAGCCAATTTCATTCAAAAACCCATCTTAAAAGTAGACAAGGACAACGACCGTGTGTTCTTGGAAGATGGAGAAGTATTGAACTATGACGTACTCGTAATTGCCACCGGAACCGACATTGCACCGGAAGAAATTGACGGTATGAAAGGGCCCCACTGGCACGAGTCTGTATTCGATTTTTACACCTTAGATGGTGCGGTTAAGCTGCACCGCGCTTTGGAGAACTTTGACGGTGGACACTTAGTCGTAAACATTGCCGAAATGCCGATTAAATGTCCCGTTGCTCCTTTAGAGTTCACCTTCTTGGCCGATGCCTACTTTGAGCAAAGAGGAATTCGCGATAAAGTGAAAATCACCTTTGTAACGCCAATGGATGGTGCCTTTACTAAACCTATTGCCTCTGCTCACCTTGGTCACCTCTTGGAAGAAAAAGGAATCGAAGTAGTTCCTAACTTCAATATCATGAGTGTTGACGGAGAAGGCAAGAAGATTATGGATTATGAAGGCAAAGAAGTGGACTACGACTTATTAGTCGCCGTTCCTACCAATAAAGGCGCTGATTATGTAGAACGCAGTGGTTTTGGTGATGATCTTAACTATATTCCAACCGACAAGGCTACCTTACAATCTAAAGTGAAAGAAAATATCTTCGTGATTGGAGACGCTACGAATATCCCTGCTTCTAAAGCCGGCAGTGTAGCCCACTTCGAAGGAGAGATTCTACTCGAAAATGTTTTACGCTTTATCAATGGTCAAGAGCTTAAAGATGAATTCGATGGCCACGCCAACTGTTTCATTGAAACGGGTCATGGCAAAGCTTTATTGATTGACTTTAACTACAACCATCAGCCCGTTACAGGTACTTTCCCCTTCCCAGGTATTGGACCTTTAAATCTCCTTAAGGAAAGTCGCATGAACCACATGGGTAAAATGGCTTTCAAATGGATTTACTGGAATATGCTTATAACCGGCCGCCATATTCCCTTCGTGAGCCCCACGATGTCTGAGGCAGGTAAAAACTTTGAAGAAACTAACGCTTAATATCACAAACCATGGAAACCACAATTGCCGGCCACGATGTTGCTGTAAACGATGAAGGCTATCTTACTGATTTGAGTCAGTGGAGCCGCGAAGTAGCTGAAGCAATCGCTAATGAAGAAGGCATTCAGCTTACCGATGACCACATGCCTGTTATTGAATACCTTCAAGAACAGTACCGTAACGAAGTACCGCTAAGCATCCGTAAAGTAGGAAAAAGCGGTGTCGTAGATATCAAAGGCTTTTATGCCTTATTCCCTGGAGGCCCCTTAAAAAAGGCCAGCCGCATCGCCGGCATCCCGAAACCCGCAAGTTGTATTTAATACCATCCTCATGGAAACTTTAGAGCAAAACCAAACCGCTGTACCTGAAAAGGACACGAAGGTTAAAAAAATGATGTTGATCCTTTCTAAGGCCACCATCGATAATGTATACGCAGCTTTCATCTTGGCCAACGGCGCCCGAATGGAAGGAATTGAAGCCGAAATCTTTTTCACCTTCTTTGGATTAGAAGCGGTACAGAAAAAGAAACTGGAACACCTCCACGTTGCTACCGTAGGTAACCCAGCCATGCACATCCCAACTTTATTGGGTGGACTTCCAGGAATGGAAGCTTTTGCCACCTCAATGATGAAAAAGGAAATGGAAAAACTCGATATCCCACCGGTAGGTGAGTTTATTGAAATTCTTGAAGCCAGTGGCTGTAAACTATGGGCTTGTAAACTAGCCGTAGACATGTTCCACCTTAAGCGCGAAGACTTAGTTGACGAAATTTCGGACGTGATTACCGTTGGTGATTTCTACACCCGCGCTCAAGGCGAAAACACACACTTGCTTTTCATCTAGCAAATTGTGGGTTTCAAAGGACCTCGGTCTCCTGAAAGCAGCGTCAGGAATCGGGGTCTTTTTTTTTGCTTCGATTACCTTTGTGAAAAATACATTCATGCGCCACCTATTTATTGCACTTAGTCTTATCTATAGCAGCCTTAGCTATAGCCAAGATTTGAAATCCTACCAAATTTACAATGCCGCTGGAGAGACCGTCACCTTTGGGGCAATGGCCGAAGACCTTAAACAAGCAGAAGTGGTTTTATTTGGCGAACTCCACAATAATCCTATTTGCCATTGGCTGCAACATGAATTAACGATGGCGCTCTACGACAGCAATCGTACCCTAGTTCTAGGCGCGGAAATGTTTGAGGCCGACAATCAAGAAGTGTTAAACCAATATTTAGAGGATAGCATTGACGCCAAGGCCCTGGATACGCTGGCCCGCCTATGGCCTAATTACAAAACGGATTATGCCATGCTGGTGAATTTCGCCAAATCGAAGAACTTGGATTTTATCGCAACCAATATTCCCCGTCGTTTTGCGAGCCAAGTATTTCGACAAGGACTTGAAAGTTTAGACAGCTTAAGCGATAGCCTAAAAAACTGGATAGCCCCTTTACCAATTCCTTACGATGCCGAATTACCAGGTTATAAAGCCATGCTGGAAATGATGGGCGGACACGGCGGCGAAAACCTACCTAAAGCTCAGGCTATTAAGGATGCTACCATGGCACATTTCATTGTCCTAAACCTACCTAAAGAAGGTCAGTTTATTCATTATAATGGCGACTATCATTCCAAAGATTTCGAAGGGATTAACTGGTATATCAATCAGTACCGCAAAGGCCTAAGCATTAAAACCATTAGTACTCAAATTCAAGAACATGTGTTTCCGGCCGACTCATCTAGCCTTGGCCATGCCGATTACACCATTATTGTGGACGGAGAAGTGACCACCAGTTATTAGTCACCTACCACTTCCCTGATAGCTTCTTGGACCAAATCCGATTCGAAACCTCGGTTTTGAAGATAGGCTCTTAACTTAAGCTTGCGCTGATAGGCATTCGCTCCCTTGGAGAGGGGCCAACGTTTTTCGCAGACTTGCAGAAGATTGCGATAATAAAGATCTGGGTCTATCTCGGAAAAGGCTTTTTTTAAAACGTATTCACTCAGCTTATGAGGATATAAGGCCTGTTTGATTTTATAACGACCCCACTTCTTGATTTTATATTTACCGCGCACAAAGGCGCGCGCAAATCGCTCTTCATCTAAATAACGCTCCTGAATTAATTCGCTCATTAAGGTATCGCGTACCTCTGGAATAAGGCCGTAACTTTCAAGTTTAGCATTCACCTCCTGCTGACTACGCTCTCTGTATAAACAATAGGCCCTTATTTTTTCACGGGCTTCATTGAGGTCGTAAATCTTAGAAGAAGAGTTCTTCATCAAGCCTGATCTTCGTGATCTATCCTTAGAATGGTGCGGAAGGCTACAAATTTATCACGAAAACGAGCCTGATGCTCTGCTTGCAGCTTTGGGGCATGCAATTCTTGGTAGCGCTTTAAAGTATCTAGGTCCTGAAACCGATATTGGATGGAATAGGTAATCCCTTGTTCCTCATCAACCATCACCTGGCAAAGACGGTTATCAAGAAATAACCCGGTAGCTAATACATCGGGAATATGCACCTCCTTCATCCACTGCAGCCATTCTTGGTGTACGTCCTTCTCAATATTTACGGTTACGTTATAAATATACATCTCAATTAATTTGATCGCCCCTTAATTTTCGATAGGCCTTGCGCGCTTCAGAAGCAAAAAAACTATCGGTATAGGTAGTAAATAATTTCTCGTAGGTCTGCATGGCCTGCTCATCCTGATAGAGTTCTTGATACAGCTTAGCCATGGCATACAAAGCGTCATCTGCTAAAATATCCGTGCCATGTTCTTCTACCAGTTTTTGCCAAGTTTGCAAGGCTTGCTCCGACTTTCCTTGGCGGGCAAGAATCTTTCCGCGTAGTAAAAGGCTTTCATCGGCAATCGGATGATCGCTGTAGCCAATATCCAGCAATTCCAGCAAGGCTAAAGAAGAGTCGTAAAGCTCCCGGTAAAAGTATAAATCCGCCTTGGCATAAGCCTCCAGTGCCTCGGTGGTGGAGTCTAAGGCCATATTATCGGTAATCAACAAAGAGTATTGCATGGCATCATTGGCAATAAGCTTGGAAGTAGACTCTTTCAAAACCGAGAAAATACCTTGCGACCATTCAAAATCGCCGACATAATAAGCCGCTTTCGCCCGCTTAAACTTCGCCTCTTGACCAATTGGCGAACGCTCGAGGGCCTTTTCTGCCTTGCGGTAATAAATAATAGCATCCCAACGTCGGCCCGTAAAGAGAAGTAAATCTGCATAAGCTATTTGACAAAGTGCCTGATCTTCCGGCCCTAAATACGCTTTGGTAAAAACGGAGACTAGTAAATCTTCTGCTTCTTTAAACTCTCCTAAACGATAGGCTTTAATTTCTGCCATAGGCCGAATGAGCTCCCCTTGATAAGGGTCGCCATGAAAAACTTTTCGATACTCCTCGTAATCCTCAACTAAAGACGTCCATTCTTCGGCACTGGTTTCAGGATCTTCCTCTAGCAGCCTTTTATTGGATTCGAGATAAGCGATAACCGCTGCTTGGTAATAGGGATTGGCGGAGCCCTTATCTATTAGATAGGAATTAATCCGAGCCGCAAGGCGGTAATCTTTGCTGTTAAATGCTAGTCTGGCTAGATTACTAAACTCATTGCCTTCTAGGTTTCCGCGACGATCTAAAGCTTTTAACTGGGTGAAAGCTGCACCGAAATTCTTCTCCTGACTGTAGATATGAATCAGTAAGTCATTAAGATGTTTGGGGCCACCTGCTTGAATCTTTTGAATGAGTTCCTTTTTAAGAAATTGAAGGTTCGGGTCCTCGGGATTCTCGGCGTCAATAGATCGGGCTAGAAGCATTTTAACTGTAGAAAGATAACCGGGACTCTTTTCCACCATTTCGAGGTACATGGCGTACATATTTTGAATATCCCCCAGCTCCCCATAAAGCAAAGCCTTTTGATAGGAAAAATTCATGCGGGGATTGCGCTCTAAAGCTGCTTCATAGATTCCTAAGGCACGCTTGGGATAGCCTCTATCTCCAAAAGCCTTTCCATAAGCATAAGCCAAACCTGGGTTTCGAGCAATTTCCTCTTCTACCTCGCTTAAAAGTTCTTGGGCGTCCTCGGGTTCTTCTTGTTCTAAGTAAATGAAATAGAGGTCCGCTCTAAAGTTGGGCTGTCTTCCAGGAATCCGCCGCAACCAGGCTTTACAGAGTTTTTCAGCCTTCCGCAGTTCATCCAACTCTAAGTACGAATCAAAAAGCAAATGATAAACTTGCTCATCTCGACTTTCATCTTTTAAATCATCGAGATAATCCAGTACTTTTTCGTACTCCTGCTTTTCAAAATATTGTTTGGCTAATTGAAGATTGGTATAATCTTGAATGAGCTCTTCCTTCTCCCCTTGAGCATAAGTAGCTAAAGGCAGTAAAAGTGATACTAATACAATTCGAATCAGTGGCTTCAAGACTTAATCTTCTTGCGCCAAGCTATCGATTTCTGAAGCTAATTGCAAGTAAAAAGAAGCGGAGGTATCCCAAATCGCCATGGCCTTTTTTGCACTAGCCACACGCTTTCGATGCAGGAGCGTCACATCGTTAAAGGCTCTACTTTCTGCAAAGAAATATTCTTTGGCTTGGTTGGAGTCTAATTTACCATCTAGCAAGCTGTTACGTAATGAACGCAACTGCGACTCACAGTAATCCAGATCCTTCTTTAAGGTGGGGCCGTCCTTTTCAATCTTCTCGTAAGGCTCCATAACATAACCAAGGACCGCAAGGTCTTTGAGAACATAGTCACGGTTGTCCATATCCGCTTTAGGACCTGTTAAGATTTCTTTTAAGGAGTCAATTTGGGCAAGGTCTTCCTCTGCTTTTTCCATATCAATGCCTTCAAACTCGCTCCGCAAAGAGTCTAACTGAGTAAGCATTTGATCGATTCCTTGAATTTCTTCTTGATAAGGACTAGATGTATTCCAATTACAGGCAGTAAGGCTTACCGCCACTAGAAAAAGTACAGTTTTCTTCATGAATTAGATGGTTTCAAAACCAGTAAAACGATGTAATACCTCAGGAACCCTAATGCCATCGGAGCCTTGATTATTCTCCAATAAAGCCGCCAAAATGCGGGGTAAAGCTAAGGCGCTACCGTTTAGGCTATGAAGCAAGTGGGTTTTCTTGTCTTCTCCACGGTAGCGAATTTTCATTCGGTTGGTTTGGAAGGTCTTGAAGTTTGAAACAGAGCTAACCTCTAACCAGCGTTCTTGAGCTGCACTCCAAACCTCAAAATCATAGGTAATGGCAGAAGTGAAGCCCATGTCTCCGCCACATAGGCGCAGAATACGGTAAGGCAGTTCCAATTTATCGAGAAGGCCTGCTACATGCTCCACCATAGCATCCAACATAGCCATGGAGTCTTCCGGTTTGGTGAGACTCACTATTTCCACTTTATCAAATTGATGCAAACGATTTAAACCGCGCACATCCTTTCCATAAGAGCCTGCTTCTCGTCGAAAACAAGCACTATGGGCCGTTGCTTTTACCGGTAATTCGCTTTCCTCAATAATATCATTGCGGAAGATGTTGGTCACCGGTACTTCGGCCGTTGGAATAGCATAGAGTTTATCCTCCGTAATATGATACATCTGACCTTCTTTATCCGGTAACTGACCGGTACCGAAGCCAGAGTCTTCGTTTACCATCAAAGGGGGCTGATACTCCTCGAAACCAGCTTTTATATTTTCTTCCAAGAAAAAGTTAATCAAAGCTCTTTGCAAGCGAGCTCCTTTTCCCTGATAAACGGGGAAACCCGCTCCTGTTATCTTGACTCCTAAATCAAAGCGAATTAATTTCAATTCTTCTGCTAATTCCCAATGCGGTTTCGCTTTTTCATCTAAGGTTGGAATGGCTCCTTTAGTGGCTACAATTTCATTGTCTTCAGGAGTTTTTCCCTCGGGCACGATCGCGATGGGCACATTAGGTAGGGCCACTAAATCTTGCTCTAGGCTTGCCTTTAATTGCTCTTGCTCTTGTTGTAGGTCCTTGGTTTTTTCTTTAAGCTCGGCCGTGCGGGCTTTCAATTGCTCTGCTTCTTCGCGCTTTCCTTGCTTGAAGAGCATTCCAATTTCCTTTGAAATTTTATTACTCTCCGCTAAGGTTTGATCCAATTCGTTTTGATTCTGTCGACGCAACTCGTCGAGCTTTAGAATGTCGGCAATCGCCTGTTCTGCATCCAAACCACGTTTGCGCAGACCCTCAACGGCTTCGGCTGCATTGGAACGGAGATAGGAAATTTCGAGCATGATAAAATTTTTGCGAAGTTAAGCATCGGAGCCCTTCAAAGAAAGTCGAAAAAGCCCCTTTTTGAGCATAAAAAAAACCCCTAGCTTGATGCGAACCAAGCTTAGGGGTTATATTGTACTAAGTCCGTCGGGATTAAGCGTTAGGCTCTACCGATACGAAAGACTTATTGTTAGCTTTTTTACGGAAAGTTACCGTACCGTCTACTAAAGCAAATAAGGTGTGGTCTTTACCTATACCTACATTAGCTCCAGCATTATGACGAGTTCCACGTTGACGTACGATGATATTACCTGCGATAGCCTGCTGACCACCGAAGATTTTTACACCTAGTCTTTTACTTTCTGATTCGCGTCCGTTCTTCGAACTACCTACTCCTTTTTTGTGAGCCATGTCTTAAAAATTTTGAGTTAAGTTACCGATTAACCGATCTTAGTAATCTCAATTTGAGAGATGTACTGACGGTGACCGTTCATCTTTTGGTAACCTTTACGACGTTTCTTTTTAAACACTAATACCTTATCAGCCTTGGTGTGCTGAATAACCTTTGCATCAACTTTGATGCCTTCTATAACCGGGGCGCCAACTTCAACTTTGCCTTTATCGTCGGTTAATAATACTTTATCAAAAGAAACTTTCGCTCCTTCTTTAGCATCAAGACGATTCACAAAGATCCGCTGATCTTTTTGTACTTTGTACTGGTGCCCTGCTATCTCTACGATGGCGTACATATTCATAAAAATTTTGGGCTGCAAATGTAAAACAATTATCCTACAATAACATAGCTACTCTATCTTTTTTAGAAAATGATTGAAAGCCTTCTGGAAGGGCCTCCCCAAAATTTCACAGAACCTTAACAAAAATAGCATCTTATTTGGAGTTTTTGGGGAAATACAAGACTGTAATTTTCCTTAAAAAACCTTAACATTGCGGTTCTCTTAAA
The DNA here is from genome assembly GCA_965658275.1 of Croceimicrobium sp. GTDB lineage: Bacteria > Bacteroidota > Bacteroidia > Flavobacteriales > Schleiferiaceae > Croceimicrobium. The sequence continues at coordinate 19,705 of CBFHRN010000020.1, read as the reverse complement.
AGCGAGAATAAACCCAAAATCGAATTCATGATGAAGAAAAATCTTCTTGGTCTCGTTCTTCTCCTTGGAGTGGGTAGCTTAAGCGCCCAAACCAAAATAAAGTTTGAAGAATACGACTTGGACAACGGGCTGCATGTAATCTTACATGAAGACCATAGTACACCAATAGTAGCAGTATCTGTCCTCTATCACGTAGGAAGTAAAAACGAAAAAGAAGGTCGTTCGGGCTTCGCACACTTTTTTGAGCACTTAATGTTCGAAGGATCTCCAAATATCGAGCGTGGGGAGTATATGGAATTGGTACAATCCAACGGTGGGCAGCTTAATGCCAACACTAGTTTTGATCGTACTTTTTACTACCAAGTTCTCCCTTCTAACCAATTGGAATTAGGATTATGGCTCGAAAGTGAACGTATGTTCCACGCGACCGTAGACATGGAAGGTGTTGAAACCCAAAGAGAAGTAGTGAAGGAGGAAAAACGCCTTCGTATTGATAACCAACCTTATGGTTCTTTCCAAGAGAAAATGTTTGGCGAAGCCTTTAAAGGCAGTTACTACGGCATCCCTCCTATTGGCACCATGGAAGACCTCAATGCAGCGGAAATTGCTGACTTTGAAGATTTCTACAAAACCTTTTACGCTCCTAATAACGCTACCTTATCTATTGCTGGGGACATTAATCTAGATCAAGCCAAAGAATGGATTAGCAAATACTTCAAAGGAATCCCTAAAGGAACTATAGAAATTCCTCGTCCTACGGAAGCGCCCGCGCCATTAGCCGGTGAAGTAATCGATACTGTATACGACAACATTCAACTACCCGGTGTATTTATTGGTTACCGTAGCCCAAAACAAGGCACCAAAGAGGCTTATGCGATGGATATGATTTCCACCATTTTGTCCGATGGTCAAAGTTCTCGACTTTACAAAAGCATTGTAGATGATGATCAATTAGGTCTAGTGGTACAGTCCTTCCCTTTTACCCTCGAAAACGCAGGTTTGTTTATCACCTTCGGTTTGGCCAATCAAGGGGTTGACTTAGGAGACTTCATCAAGGCCATTGACGAAGAAGTGAACGGCATGACTCAAGAAATGATTTCAGAAAGAGACTACCAGAAAATTCAGAACAAGCTGGAAAACCAGTTTGTCTCCACCAATGGCAGCGTAGCAGGTATTGCAGAAAGCTTAGCCAATTATCATGTTTACTATGGTGATGCAAACCTCGTGAACACTGAAATTAAAGAGTACCGCAGTATTGATCGCAAATTCCTCTTGGAAGTAGCGCAGAAATACTTACGCCCCGAAAACCGCGTAGTACTTTACTATTTACCTAAATCTGAACAACAATAAGATTTACCATGAAACGAATTATCAGCAGTCTTTTCGCCCTGCTTATTAGCACCGCTGCCTTCGCACAGCTTGATCGCTCGGTTCGACCCGAACCTGCCCCTGCTAAAGAGATTAAGTTTGGCGAGTATAAAATGTATGAACTCGACAATGGCTTAAAAATCATTGTAGTTGAAAATGACAAGTTACCACGCGTATCTTTTAGCCTGGTTGTGGATCGTAATCCTATTCTGGAAGGTGATAAAGCGGGTTATGTATCTATCGCTGGATCGCTTCTACGCCAAGGAACTACCAGCCGCAGCAAAGCGCAACTGGACGAAGAAGTAGATTTTATTGGTGCACGCCTCTTTACCGGTTCGGCTAATGTTTTTGCATCAGGCTTAAGCAAATACGAAGATGAAATCGTAGAGCTTTTAGCGGATGTCGCTTTAAATCCATCCTTTCCAGAGGATGAATTTGAAAAGCTTAAAAAGCAATCTTTATCAGGCATCGAAAGCGCTAAAGAAGATCCCAATTCTTTAAGTTCTCGCTTGGTAAACCGCAGTTTATATGGTGCGGATCACCCTTATGGAGAGTTAGAAACCGAAGCCAGCTTAAACAAAATTACCCTCGAAGATTGTAAGAATTACTACAATAGCTACTGGGCTCCTAACAACACTTATATTACTGTAGTTGGAGATATTAGTCCACGTAAGGCTAAAAAGCTTATTAAAAAGCACTTTGGTAATTGGCAGCGTAAAGAAGTGCCAAGCACTGATTATGCGTCGGTACCGACTTACAGTGAAACCGAGGTGAAGATTATCAATCGTAATGCTTCTGTACAAACGGTATTGGAAATTGCAAATACGATTGATCTTAAGCCAGGTCATGAAGACGCGGTGAAGATGCGTTTGGTAAACCAAATCTTAGGAGGCGGCAGTATTGGACGTTTGTTCAAGAATATTCGCGAAGATAAAGGTTATACCTACGGAGCTTACTCTAGCTACGACACCGATCGTTTGGTAGGATCTTTCAGCGCTTCTGCTAGCGTGCGTACCGAAGTAACCGACAGTGCAGTAATGGAATTCATTAAGGAATTTAAGCGTTTACAAAGTGAGCCTGTATCGGTTGAAGAATTACAAGCGGCTAAGAATTACATCATCGGAACTTTTGGCACCTCATTAGAGAGTCCACAGACCATTGCTCGTTTTGCATTAAACATCGAGCGCTACGGGCTAGCCAAAGATTACTATGAAAGCTACCTCAAGAAATTGGACGCTTTGACCGCGGAAGACGTAATGGCTACCGCCAAAAAATACATCAAAGCGGATCAATTGGTTATTACTGCCGTTGGTAAAGGATCAGAGATTATCTCCGACCTCGAAGCTTTCGGTCCCGTGAAGTTCTATGACTTTAATGGCGAAGAAACCGGACCACCTAGCTTGCCTGTACCAGACGGTATGACGGCTACTGACGTGATTAACAAATACGTGGAAGCCCTTGGTGGTGCAGAAGCCCTTGAGGCCGTTAAGGATCTTAAGATTACCAGTAATGTATCTATCAGTGGTATGCCTATGCAAGCTACTAGTGTGGAGATGCGCAAGCGTCCGAACTTATACTTCAATGAAATGAGTATTGGCGGCATGGGTGTGGTGCAGAAAACCGTATATGATGGTAAAAAGGCGGTTACTGGCGGCATGCAAGGCAAACAAGAGTTGGAAGGTGAACAAATCGATGCTTTAAAAGACCGCATCGCTTTCTTCGCAGAGACGCAATATGAGGAAATGGGCTACAAGCTTAAGCTGGTTTCAGTTAATTTAGTGGATGGCGAAAAGGCCTATCTCATCGAGTTAGACAAAGGCGATGGCAATGTAAGCTCTGAATACTACTCTGTAGAAAGTGGCCTTAAGCTAAAAGAAGAAGCCACCATGGAAGGTCCTCAAGGTCCAATGACCATGGGTCAAACTATGAGTGATTACCGCGAGGTAAAGGGAGTTAAATTCCCGCATAGCATTAAAATTACCGGACCACAGTCCATTAATATTGAGGTGCAAGAAGTATTGGTAAATACCAAGATTAAGAAAAGTGCTTTCAGCTACGAATAAAAAGAAGGCACATCGAATATTAAAAGCCGTTTCCTCAGGAAGCGGCTTTTTCTTTTTTCTGCAATCGCTTGCGAATCCGATCTGCTGGGGAACCTTTGAGATTGACTAAGTAAACTCCTAAAAGGATTAAACTCATTCCTACGAGGTGTTCTGGTCCTACCGCTTCGCCATCCCAAACGCCCCATAGCAGCGCTACAACCGGAATCGCATAGGTTACACTCGCCGCAAAAAGAGAGGAAGTACCTTTTATTAGATAGTTGAAAATAATAACGGCCAAACTACTTCCCACAATCCCTAAAATACTAATGTAGCCCAGATTTTTCCAGGCCTCAGGATCCGTTTGCATGACTTCCACAAAATCGGTACCCATCAAATAAATGAGGGCGGGTGGACCTATCGTGGAAGTGCTTAGTAAAGTAATAGAAAGGGAATCAAGGTCGCGCAGCTTTAAATTGATAAAGTTAATACTGATGGCATAGCAGATGGTGGCTAGTATAGGATAGATACCAAAGGATAGCTTTTCGGGGTTGATATCGAGTCCCGGGAGTAACAACCATAAGCCGCCCGCAAAACCAATTAAAATTCCAGTTGCACCAATCCAACGAACTTTAACCCCAAACCAGAGTAAACCTAGTATAAGGGTAAACAGCGGCACCAGGGAGTTAAGTATACCCACCAAAGAGGAGTCCAGTTTGGTTACCGCTAAAGGAAATAAAACATAAGGAATACCATTTCCAAAATAGCCTACCGCTAGCAGTGCAATTAGGTCTTTACGCTTAAAACGCTTAAAACGGCGGAAGGCAATTAATACCGAAAATAGCCAGGCCGTGCCGATACGAATAAAGGCGATTTGCACGTAATCGAAGCTCTGCAGGCCCCGCTTCATCAGAATAAAAGAACTACCCCAAATTAGAGCCAAGCCTATAAATAATGCCCAGGCCAGGGCTGGTTTCATCGCCTTTTCGTTCATGGGCGCAAAGTTAATCTTTGTTGCATGCGAAGGGCCGACTATATTTGCGGGTATAGAATGTTTCGATCAATTCTTACATATGGCCTTTTAAGTAGTCTTTCGCTTATGGTAGCCTTGCCCTTTCTGCTGCACTGGGGAATCTACCATTATGAGCTACAAGAAATTCGGAAGGAAGTAAAAGCCGTCTTTAAAGCGGGGCTTCGTGCTGATGAATTAGACCATTTCGAATGGACCATCAATGAATACGCGATGTTAGAATGGGCAGAGCAGGACCACGAATTCTATCATCAAGGTTTGAAATACGATGTCTACTCTATCGAAAAAAAGGGAGATCGGATTTATGTTAGCGCTTGGCTAGACCATGAAGAAAGCGATTTGAAACAGCGCTTCTCCCAATTATTGGAAAAGCACCAACCCAAGCCTAACGATAAAGAACAAGGCTTTTTTCAATTACTGAAGAACCAATTTTTACCCAGCGCTAAAGTTCTCCTAACTCCTGTCGGTCCTGAACTAAACTTTGCCAAGCGCAATTTTGATTTAATTCATTGGGATTTAGAAAGAGAGAGTCCCCCTCCCCGTCTTTAATTTCGGACCAAGCCTAGCCTTTCCATTCGAAATTAACAGACAAAAAATCATGCAAAAGATATGTACGATCCTTTTGTTGCTTGGAGCTGTATTCACCTCTCAAGCGCAAGAACTTTATATATACGACGTCGAAGAAAAGCAAGCCCTCGAACGAGTGGTGGTGCGCGTTTTCACGGATAATTTAGCCCCTCTTTACACCAATGATCGTGGTCTAGTGGATATAAGTGCTTTTAAGGGAGCGGAAGAAATTGAAATAAGTTCACTGGGATATCAAACGATAATTCTGAGCTACTCCAACCTCAAACAGCTGAAATTCCGACTGGGTTTACAGTCCCAAGCATTGGCTTTAGACCAAGTGGTGATTTCCGCCACACGCTGGAATCAATCCTCTCGGGAACTACCTTATAACATCAGCACTTTAAAAACTAAGGATGTTATATTCAATAACCCACAAACCACCGCCGATTTATTGGGTTCGAGTGGCGAAGTGTTTATCCAAAAGAGTCAACAAGGAGGCGGAAGCCCCATGATTCGTGGCTTTGCCACCAATAGACTTTTAATTGCTGTGGATGGTATTCGGATGAATAATGCCATTTTTCGCTCTGGAAATTTACAGCAGGTAATATCCCTCGATCCCTTCGCCGTTGAACGAACCGAGATTTATTTTGGTCCAGGCTCGGTGATCTACGGTTCGGATGCGATTGGGGGCGTCATGAGCTTTAGTACTTTAAGTCCGGACTTAACCAGTAGCGACAAACTCTTGGTAAAAGGGAGCAGCTACAGCCGCTTTTCCAGTGCCAATCAAGAAATCACGCAGCATTTCGATTTAAATATTGGCGGTCAGAAATGGGCCTACCGTGGAAGTGCCTCTTATTTCCGGTATGGAGATTTACAGATGGGCTCCTACGGCTCAGATCAACTATTAAGACCTTGGTACGTCGAAAAAGGCAGTGGTCTTCAGGTTCGAAACCCAGATCCACAAGTCCAAAAACACACCGGCTTCGACCAATTTGCCACGATGCACAAATTGCTTTTCAAACCTAATTCGCATTGGGATTTTGAATACGCCCTTCACTATTCAGCAACTAGCAATTACGATCGTTACGATCGGCTCATCCGAACGCGTAATGGTCTTCCGCGCTCAGCCGAATGGTATTATGGGCCTCAAGTGTGGCTTATGAATAAACTTGAAGTGAACCACCGGCAGGTAACACCTTTTTCGGATCGTATAACCCTAAGGCTCGCACAACAAAGGTTTGAAGAAAGCCGAAACGACCGTGACTGGAATGATCCAATTCTTCAACAAAGAGAAGAAAGGGTGATGGCCTATTCGCTAAACTTGGATCTCCTTAAGCGAATATCGAAAGACCATAAAATATTCTATGGTGTTGAGGCGGTTTACAATGATGTAAACTCAGAGGGCCGCGGGGTTAACATCCTAAATTCAAACAGCTTCGATATTGCCGATCGCTATCCTCAAGCGACTTGGGAATCGTACGCTGCCTACATTAACCATGAATGGGAATGGAGTGAGAAGTTTACATCACAACTAGGCTTGCGGTACAATCACTTTAGTATCAATACCGATTTTAGAGCCAACCAAGCTTTTTATCCTCTGCCCTTCGAGGAAAGTGAATTAAACACGGGGAACACCACCGGTAGTTTAGGCTTTGTGTACCGACCTTCAGAATCCTGGAAATGGCGGATGAATTTTGGAACTGCTTTTCGCGCCCCTAATGTCGATGATTTAGGAAAGGTTTTCGATTCTGGTGATCAAATTGTGGTTGTGCCTAATCCAGATTTAGAAGCAGAATATGCTTACAATACCGAACTAGGTGTAGCGGCCTTAATCTCAGAATCCATCAAGGTAGATTTGAGCGTTTACTATACTTTACTAAGCAATGCGCTGGTACGTAGGCCTTATATCCTTAATGGTCAAGATAGCTTGGATTACGACGGTGAGTTGAGCGAGGTACAGGCTATTCAGAATGCGGCTCGTGCTGATGTTTACGGCTTTCAAATTGGACTAGATTGGCAGATTAGCGACAATTGGACTTGGAGAAACCAGTTTAACTGGCAAAAGGGTGAAGAAGAGGATGATGAAGGTGTAGTGGGTCCTTCTCGACATGCCGCTCCTTGGTTTGGGCTGAGCCGTTTACAATTTAAATACCAAGGCCTTCAAGTAGAAACCAATGTTCAGTTCAGTGGTGAGGTTTCGCCAGACGACCTAAACTTCGAAGAAAGAGGTAAAGAATATATTTATGTTCTTAATGCCAGCGGAGAAGCCTACTCTCCCGGCTGGTATACACTCAATTTAAGGGCGATGTACCAAATAAGCGAATATTGGTCCATAACCGCTGGAATTGAAAACATTACCGACCAGCGCTACCGCCCCTACAGCAGCGGATTAGTGGCGCCTGGGAGAAACTTCATTTTAGGGTTAAGAGCGAGTTTTTAAAAGTCAAGCCCCCACTTTTAGCTGGGGGTTTTCTTTTTCAACAAACCTTATGCCTACCAGAGCCGTTACTTTCATACTACACAAAAACACCTATGAAAAAAACTACTCTATTAACCCTATTATTCTTTATAAGTACCCTTTCACTTAGCGCTCAAAGCCCCCAAGCCTGGAGGCCTACCGCAGGTAGTCATGGTGCCATTCACCACCCTGTAACTTTTGCCATTGGTGATTATGGTTATTCTATAACAGGCACCAATAGCTTCAATGCCAATACCGATGATGTAAAACGCTACAATCCGGTGACGGATACTTGGTCAAACCTAAGTGACTTTCCTGGTGGCGCTCGCGGGTTTTCGATTGGCTTGGCTTACAATGGTTCGGGTTACATCGGCTTTGGAGTAAATGGTAATACGTACTATCGGGACTTATGGCGTTTAGACACAGCTACAATGCAGTGGACACAGCTAGCGAATTGTCCTTGTAAGGCACGCCGCCACCCAGCAATGATGGCCGCACATGGTAAAATTTACGTTGGCTTAGGTAATGATAATACCGGCGACTTGAAGGATTTCTATGTCTATGACATCGCTAGTGACAGCTGGTCGGCCTTACCGGATATTCCTGGGGCAACTCGGCACCATCCCTTTATGTTTACGGCCAATGGAGAGGTTTATGCGGGAATGGGCCATGGAGGCCAAATCATTTATGATGATTGGTACCGCTATGATACCGCCACCAATACTTGGCAAACTATGAATGACTTTCCAGGCGAGGCTCGCGTAGCCGGCACCCAGTTTAGTCATCGTGGAACCGGATATGTATTAAGTGGAGATGGTGATAACCACTCTTACATGAATACTGGCGAATTTTGGCAATACAATGATGCCAATGATACTTGGACCCAGCTTTCATCGCATCCTGGCGTGAGTCGGTGGGCTCCTGGATCTTTCGTAATTCAAGACACGCTGTACTTTTTTGGGGGCTTAAACCGCCAAGCCCAGTTCTTCCCTACCGATATGTTCAAATATTGGTTTAATAGTGATGGAATTTCCTTGGAAGAGCAAGACCTTCAAGTCTTAAATTGGTACCCAAACCCCTCTTCAGGAACCATTTACGTCAATCAGGAAAAGGTAAAAGCTTTAAGCTTGATGGACCTTCAAGGACGAATTCTTGAAAGAATTGAAATTGATGCGGAAAGCATACAATTTAAAGAATACTATAAGGGAGTATTCCTATTGCAGACCTTACTTAAGTCTGGCGAAAGCCAATTTGAGCGAATTATTTTAAACTAATTTTAGAATCAATCCATTGAGGCGCAGAGGCAAGTCATTTGCCTTTGCGCTATTTTTGTACCCATGAAAAAGTGGCTTGCACGATTATCTCGTATCGAAATCATTTTGATCTTTCTGGTTATCATTGCCGGCTCTGTGGTGCGAATGACTGGATCTGGCATGGGTTGCCCGGATTGGCCTAAATGTTTTGGTCATATTATTCCTCCAACTGAAAGAGAACAATTGGATTGGAAAGCCAATACGGACTTTTCTAAAAAGCAAATTATCATTCGGGATGAGGCGCTTTATTACGCCAAAGATGACTTCCAAAGTGGTGCCGTTTACGATTCTAGCAACTGGGAAAAATATACCAAGCACGACTATGCTATATTCAATGCTACCCATACTTGGATTGAATACATCAATCGTCTGATCGGCGCTTTATCAGGATTACCCATGTTAGCCATGGTGATTTTGAGTCTTTTGCTGTTTAAAGACGATTGGCGTTACCTGGCCCTTTCATTGGCCGGTTTATTTATGTTGGGCTTTGAAGCTTGGTTAGGTAAATTGGTGGTGGACGGCAATCTTATTCCCGGCAGCATAACGATCCATATGATAGGAGCTCTGGCGATAGTCGCCATTCTATTAGTATTGAATGCCCTTTTGGAGAAAGATCACGAATCGAAGCTTGGCTTCACTTCAAAATTTAAAAACCTAAGCATTTTAGCGCTACTGCTCATCTTAGTTCAAATTGGATTGGGCACCCAAGTACGTGAAAGTGTGGATAGCCTGCAGCAATCTGGCCTAGCCCGGAAAGATTGGATGAATAATATTGATGTGGTATTTTATATTCACCGAAGCTTCTCACTTCTAATTTTAGCACTAAGCGCCTGGCTTTGGAATGCGAATCGTAAGTTAAAGTTAGGCTACTGGCAATGGAACTATATTGCCGTGGTTTTAGGTCTCGAATTGCTGATTGGAATTATTCTCGCCTATTTTGATTTACCCCATTTTGCTCAACCTATGCACCTTTTACTTGGCGCAATCCTCTTTGCTTTGCAAGGCCATGCTTTGGTTCAACTAATCTTGCAGGCCGACCGTAGAGTAATCACCATTGATTAGTCTTCCGGAGGTTCTTCATACAAAATATCCATGGCCCTTATGCTCTCTTCCAAAGGCACTTGGAGGACCACACTAGTAAAACCACCCGTTGGAAACAAACTATTGAGCGTTTCATTGATAAGATAAACAGGAATACCTTCCGACTCCAATCGCGATTTAATAATGTAGGCTTCATTAATGGAGTCAAACTCCGCAATTTTTACAAGTTCTCCCACTGCAAGGTTTCAATTATATGCATCATTTCACCGCGCATAAACTCATTAACCGGCTGTAAAGAGTCTGCATTAGGACTGGCATAATAATACAAGACACCCCGTAAAAAGTGGTGGGTACTATCCGTCATAAAGAATTGCAAATTGGTTGCTGCATCCCCTTTTAGTTGATAGAACAGACCATAGACTTTTTGCTCCTCATTTAGGTAGAGTTTCTCATCAATACCATCAGCTCTTACGGTATGCTTGTAGGCTAATCGATGACCATCGGCCAATAATGTATCGAGGTTTCCGTCTTCTACGGGCTTATAGGTAAGTTGGAGAGTGGCGCGGAGATTCGGATACTTTATGTCGTACCAACATGGACCTTTGAGTTCGAGCTTGGCCTCCGTATTGTAGTCAAAAGAATAGGGACAATCTTCGGTAAAGCTTTGATAGTCCTTTTGGGGAAGTCCTATTCTAAAGTAGCCTTTTGGCTTTGGACTATAGTCTTCGTTACAAGCCATCAAGCCCATTAGAAGCAGAAATAAGAAACTAAGCTTCTTCATCTTCCTTTATTTCGAGAAGGCTAACCTTGATGCGCTTCATACGCCGACCTTCTAAACTTTCTACTTTAAAGCGATAATGCTTAAAATCAAACTCTTCTCCTTTCTCAGGAAACTTACCCGCTAACTCTAAAACAAGACCAGCCAGAGTTTCCGCTTCGTCCATGTGCTCAGAAAAGTCACTTTCATCTGCGTCGACCACTCGGAAAAAGTCATTGAGGTGAATCTTCGCCTCAAAAACGAAGTTTCGGTCATCTAATTTGGAATAAAAGAGTTCTTCAGCATCAAACTCATCGCTAATTTCACCTACGATTTCTTCGATGATATCCTCAAGGGTTACGATACCAGAAGTGCCACCATACTCATCAACCACTACCGCTAAGTGAATCTTTTTGTCTTGGAACTCGCGTAATAAATCATCAATCTTCTTATTCTCTGGCACGAAGAAGGCCTCACGCATTAAGCTTTGCCAGTTAAAATCAGCTTCTTTATCAACGTGAGGTAGCAAGTCTTTGATATAAAGCACTCCCCGCACGTTATCAAAGTTCTCTTCATAAACCGGAATCCTTGAGAACCCGGAGTCTAAGATGGTTTTTAAAATTTCATCGTAGTTCGATGTTTGGTCGATGCAGACCACATCCATGCGCGGCTTCATAATCTGGCGCACATTGGTTGAACCAAATTTCACGATACCTTCTAAAATCTTTTGTTCTTCTTGAGAGCTTTCCTCATTGGAGGTTATTTCTAAAGCCTGACTCAAATCATCAACCGATAAGCCTTCTGTTTTTCGCTCTAAACGCTTCTCAATAAAATTGGTAGAGCGCACCAGTACCAAGGCCACAGGTTTAAATAATCGTCGCAGCACAAACATGGGCCCGCTCATCATGCTACCGAAGGTAATTGGGTTCTTATTAGCGTAAACCTTGGGTAGTACTTCACCAAAAAGCAAGATGAGGAAGGTTATCGCAATAACCTGAACGATGAAACCCAAAGTCTCATTATCCGAGAAATCAAAGAGAGTTGAAGTGATAAAAGAGGAGAGTATGACGACCGCTACATTGATGAAATTATTAGCAATTAGTATTGTTGCCAATAGTGTTTTGGGGTGATCGAGCAGCTCGCTAATGGATTCATGCTTGCTTTTATCGGTTTCCATTAATTCATCCAAGTCACGGGAGCTTATGGAAAAGAAAGCTACTTCAGAGCCACTTACCAAAGCAGAGCCAATTAAAAGAAACACCAATAAGACAAGTGGAAAAACATGACCTATTTCAAAAGGTCTAAGGATTTCTAATATTAAAAGTAAACTCGACGGTTCAGGGTCCAAATTCTCGGGTCTTGGTTAATACTTAGAAAGGTAGATCATCATTATCTCCTTCCTGATGGGAGCTAAAATCAGTACTCGGATTAGCTGGAGTGGCAGCCGGCTTTGGGTTATTGCCATATGCCGCGGAACTTTCTTGTGCCATCCCTTCATTGCCAGCACCGCCAGGTCGACCGCCCAACATCATAAAATTATCGCACATAATTTCTGTCGTATAGCGCGTTTCATTCGTCTTTTGGTCTTGCCAACTACGGGTACGAATACGTCCTTCGATATATACTTTATCTCCTTTGTTAAGGTATTTAGAAACTACATCCACCAATCCACCGCGCACAACAATATTGTGCCATTCGGTTTGCGTTACTTGCTCTCCATTACGATTGGTATAGGATTCGGAAGTTGCGATAGGGAAACGCGCAAGAGAACCACCATTTTCAAAATGCTTGATTTCAGGCTCTGTGCCTAAGTTCCCGATTAAAATTGCCTTGTTGATACTTCCGTTTGCCATAATTTCAAATTCACCTTTCTCACAAATATAAGGATTAGCCCCCGCTAATCAAGCGGCAAAGTTAGCTGATTTTCATCCAAGTATTTCCGCAAAGGACGGGGAAATGCTAGATCTCTTAATTCGGCTTTAGAGCGCCTTTGCGCTTCAGGAAATGCGGATTGAGGCAGGGGCCCTTCTACTTGAAGGTACCATATACTTATGTGCAAGCTTTGATGGCTTAATTTATGTTTGGGTAAAGCAAATTTTTGAGGTCTAAAATCTTGCAGCTCCTGCTGATGTGGCCCATCCCAACTTTGAAGGATCCCCTCCCAAGTCATAGGTCCGTCCGATTCAAATAGTGGGAACTGAAACAAACCTTTCCAGATGCCCGTCTCTCTGCGCTCTATAATAAGCTCATCTTTATTCTCCCAATGTAGATAATTTAAATACCGATGCTGATCGTATACTTTCTTACGCTTTCGGGGTAATACGTCGACGATGGCGAATTTATAAGCTACACAGGCCTCCTTTAAAGGGCATTGTTCGCAAGCTGGATTTTTAGGTACACATTGTAGAGCACCAAATTCCATGATGGCCTGGTTATGCAAGGCCGGATTATCCCGATCTAAAAATTCATCGGCATAAGCTTGAAATACTTTTTTACCTCTACCAGTATTTATCTCTGTTTTGTCTCCAGTAAGCCGGCTTAAAACTCGGTAGACATTTCCATCGACTACCGCATGCGCTTGGTTATAAGCAAATGAGGCAATGGCTGCAGCCGTGTAATCTCCTACTCCCTTTAAAGACCGAATGTCTTCATAGCGCTCTGGAAACTTGGCGGCAAAATTATCTCTAACCATTTGAGCCGCCGCCTGCAAATTGCGAGCCCTACTATAGTAACCCAGTCCCTCCCATAGTTTTAAGACCTCTTCTTGGGGAGCATCTGCTAACAACTCTACCTTAGGATAAGCTTCTAAAAACCGCTCATAATAAGGCTGGCCCTGCGCTACACGTGTTTGCTGAAGAATCACTTCACTCAACCAAATGGCATAGGGGTCATTATTTTCTCGCCATGGCAATACTCTTTTGTGTTGATTATACCATTGATGAAGTAAAGGACGTAGTACTTGGAATTCCAAAATATTTGTTTTTGAGCAAATTAGCGTATAAAATAAATCCCATTCACCCCTTCCGGGTTCAGAAAAATCACTTTATATTTGCAGCCCTTAAAATTAGAGTTTTAACACATAATTGATATTCAAATGACTAAAGCTGACATTGTTACCAGAATTACCGATAAGACCGGCATGGAAAAGTCTGATGTTCAAGCCGTTGTTGAGTCTTTCATGAAGGAAGTACGTAACAGTCTTGAGTCTGGTGAAAATGTGTACTTAAGAGGATTTGGAAGCTTCATTATTAAGAAACGTGCCGAAAAGACCGGTCGTAACATTTCTAAGAACACTACCATTATTATCCCAGCACACAACATTCCTTCTTTCAAACCTGCGAAAACTTTCGTTGACTCGGTAAAGAAAAAAGTTAAGGTTGGCTAAGAACTCATGAAACGTGGCCCCATCATATTGGTATCTGGAGGTGTTCTACTTATTGTAGCCCTCATGCTTATGCCTCATAGCCCCGAGCTTGAGTCGAGCACCACTATGACTGAAAGTCACAACCATGAAAACGAAGAGGCTTCGGCTGGCAGTTTGTCTATTGCAGATTCTCTTGTAGACGATGCTCTAGGTAAATTAGAGTCGGGAGAACTTCCTCCCATGCAAGCTGTACTTACGATCCGCGATGTGTCGGAGCGTTTTCCGGAAAACGTAAAGGCTAATTTCACCTTAGGGGTGATGAGCATGCAAACCGGACAGTACAGTAAGGCCATTGAGCGATTTGACAAAGTATTAGCAGTGGATAATCAGAATCCAGATGCACACCTCTTATTAGCGCGCTCAAGAGTGTTTATTGGAGATACGGCGGCAGCAACGGCCGGCTTAAATGAAGCCCTCGAAGTACTTAGCGACGAAGAAATTAAAAATGCCATTCGAGAAGAATTGGCAAGTATTAACCCCAATTAAAAATTATTGTTATGCCTAGCGGTAAAAAGAGAAAACGTCATAAGATGGCTACTCACAAGCGTAAAAAGCGCTTACGTAAAAACCGTCATAAGAAGAAATAATCCGTGAATCCTTAAGGATTTACCATTTTCTGAAGCACCCATTTTGTGGTGCTTTTCGTGTTACGGTTTTAGTACTAACTTTCGCAAATAGCGAAATAAAATATTTAAGGTGAGTACAGAATTAGTTATTAATTCGCGTACTGCCGATTCTGTAGCGGTTGCGCTACTTAAAGAGGGTAAGCTATCCGAATTACATTATGATAATTCAGATGAGTTTGCTGTAGGTGATGTTTACTTGGGTAAAATCAAAAAGATTGTCCCAGGTCTAAACGCTGCCTTTGTTGACGTGGGTTATGAGAAAGATGCCTTTTTGCATTACCATGACTTAGGTCCGCAGATCAACTCTTTAAATAAATTTACCCGACGCACTGCCACTGGAAAGCAACGTTGGTCTTTGACCGACTTCGAACAGGAGGCAGACATCGATAAAAACGGCAGTATCGACAAGGTTCTGCGTGAAGGACAAAACTTATTAGTCCAGATCGCGAAGGAACCGATCTCCACTAAAGGCCCCCGTATTACATCGGAAATTTCTTTGGCTGGCAGATTTGTAGTATTAGTACCCTTTTCAAACCGAGTAAGCGTAAGTAGCAAGCTTCGCGACAAGGATGAAAAGGATAGATTGCGCCGCTTAGTGAAGAGCATTAAACCCAAAGGATTTGGAGTTATTGTTCGCACTGCAGCTCAAGATTGCCAGGTCGCAGACTTGGATAGTGACATACAAGAATTGGTGGAAAAGTGGAAAATACTTCACCGCAACACCAAAAGAGCGAAGCCCCCAAAGCGTGTGCTGCGCGAACTCAATAGAGTGTCCGCCCTGTTACGAGACGTACTTAACGACTCGTTTAACTCGATAGCAGTAGATGACCTCGACCTATTTAACGAGGTAAAAGCCTACATGCGAAATATTGAACCCGAGAAGGAAAAAATCGTAAAGTATTATGATGGTCGCCTTCCCATCTACGAACATTTTGGAATAGAACGTCAAATCAAGTCAAGTTTTGGTCGCTCTGTGAGTATGGGTAAAGGTGCCTACCTCATCATTGAGCATACCGAAGCTATGCACGTGATTGATGTTAACAGTGGTAATCGGACGAACTCCAAGGAGGATCAAGAAGCGAATGCTTTAGCGGTAAACCTATCGGCGGCAGAAGAAATTGCCCGACAATTGCGTTTACGTGATATGGGCGGTATTGTGGTAGTCGACTTTATTGATATGCACCGCAACGAAAACCGTAAAAAGCTTTTTGAAAAGCTTCGCGACGAGATGAGCACCGATCGTGCCAAGCACAAGATCTTACCGCCCTCTCGTTTTGGTTTAGTAGAAATTACCCGTCAGCGTGTACGCCCCGAAATGGCTATTCAAACACGTGAAGACAACCCAGATGGAAGTGGTCAGGTAGAGGCGCCTATTCTTATTGTTGAGGAGATCGAAAACAAATTGGAACTCATCAGCAAGCAAGAAAAGGACAAAAATATTTACTTGCATTTACATCCCTTTATAGCAGCCTATTTAACCAAAGGCCTGTTTAATTCGATGCGTCGCAAATGGTCGAAAAAGTACAAGCGGAATTTAAAAGTTATCCCTCGGGATTCTTTCAAGTTTCTTGAGTATCACTTTTTCAACGATAAGGATGAAAAATTTGAATTTAACTAGAAAACAAAGGACTTAAAAGAGAGGTTAATTTTGGTACTTTTGATTTCTAACTAAAAAAAAACAGATGAAAAAGGTAGTTTTAGTGCTAGCAGCCCTCTTTTCTTTAAGCAGCTGCGTAAGCAAGAAAAAATACACAGAATTACAAGATCAATATCAAGCAACGGATGACGAGTTGAGCAAAACCCGCATGGAGTTAGCCGCTTGTTTAGATAACCGCAAAAACGCGAATAAAGAGATTGAGTACTTAAAGCAAACCAACTATCAATTACTCAAAAACGTTGGTAACCTTTCTACGCTTTCCAAGAAAGAAGCGCAAAACTTAGAAAAGTCTTTGGAGCAAATTCGCGAAAAGGATATGACCATTCGCAGCTTGCAAGACGCAATCAATAAACGTGATTCCGTAACCTTCGCCTTGGTGACTAGTTTAAAAGGCGCTACGGTTGGCATTGATGACGAGGACATTAACATCAATGTAGACAAGGGGGTAATTTATGTATCTATTTCAGACAAATTACTTTTTGCGAGTGGCAGTTCTTCGGTTAATGCTAAAGCCAAGGAAGTTTTAGGAAAGGTTGCTAAGGTTCTAAAATCTCAGCCCGACTTAGAATTTATGGTTGAGGGCCATACGGACAATAAAGCAGTGCGTAATGGTGCTCCTTTCGCAGATAACTGGGAACTAAGTACCCTTCGTTCTGCATCAGTAGTTCGAATTCTAGAAAAAGACTTCAGCATAGACCCAAAACGCATGACCGTTGCGGGTAAGGGAGAGTACATGCCAGTGGCGAGCAACGATAGCGCGGAAGGCCGTGCTCAAAACCGTCGTACGCGGATCGTAATTCTTCCTAAATTGGATGAATTCTATGAGCTAATCGAAGAAGGCATGGAAGAGGCTAAGAAATAAGCCTAGTCTCAAGCCAGTTCATATTTAGAGCCCCAAACAAGATGTGCTTGCTTGGGGCTTTTTTTATGACCTTCGGCGACAAGGTCTGCTTATATAAATCGTAAATTCGAGGAACCAATTAAAAAAGCATGAAAAAGATAATCGCAATTTTTCTCTTGGCTACCGGAGTAATGGTAGCGCAGGATCAGGTCATGACCCCCGAATTGCTTTGGGACCTCGGTAGAATAAGCCTCGACGCTGTTTCTCCAGATGGTAAATCCTTTGTTTATGGTGTTACCCGTTACGATGTAAAAGCCAATAAAGGAAACCGTGATTTATATCTAATGAATATAAAGACCGGAAAGCTAAGCCAACTAACCGACCTTAAAGGTGGTGAATACGGTGCGCATTTTGTAAACGACCGGATAGCCTTTAACCACGGAGGTCAGTTGCATAGTATTAAAATGGACGGCTCTGATTTAAGTCCGCTTACCAACGTAGAAGGCGGCATTGCCGGCGCCAAAGCCTATGCCCAGAAAGATGGTAGCATCCGCATTCTATTTTCCAAGTCCTTCAAAACGGCTACAACGCCTGCCGAAATGTATCCAGATTTACCTCAAGCTGAGTTTCGGGTGATGGACGACCTAATGTATCGCCACTGGGATTCTTGGGATGATTTTGAATCCATGCAATTGTGCTACACCGACTATACCGGCGAGCCTGCAAGTGGTTTTACCAATTTAATGGAAGGCACGAGCTTCGATTGTCCAGTTCCGCCATTTGGAGGTTCCGAAAGTTACACGCTTAGTCCGGATGGAAAAACAGTTGTTTTTGAAAGCAAGCGCTTGAGTGGGAAAGACTTCGCTGAGCAGACCAATTCCGACATTTACATGATTGACCTGGAAACAGGCATAGAAACCAATCTTTCGGAAGGAATGATGGGTTACGATAAAAACCCGCAATTTTCGCCTAATGGCAAAAAGATAGCTTGGCTAAGCATGGCCACCAATGGTTACGAAAGTGATGTGAACGATCTAATCATCATGGACCTTAAAACCGGGAAGAAAAGCCATGTCCTTCGTGAAATGGGTGAATACGATAACCTCACTTTCAACTCTTTTGCTTGGGAAGAAGACGACGAATTTGTAGTAGGCATCCCTACCATGGGTAGCAATCAAATTTTCGAATTGGAGATTGAGCGCAAAGGCTATGAACTCGAAAAATTAAGCAGCGGCGACCATAATTACAACCATGTTGAAGTGGCTAAAGGAGGCTATGTGGTTGAACGCCAAGACATGAATCATGCTACAGAAATCTACTTTGTGCAAGAAGGTAAAGCGCCCAAGAAATTAACTTCCGTGAACGATAAGATTTACGACAATTTGGGTATTAGCAAGGTAGACAAGCGCATGGTGAAGACTAGCGATGGTAAAGACATGCTTACTTGGGTGATCTATCCACCGAATTTCGATCCTAATAAGAAGTACCCTACCCTGTTGTATTGTCAAGGAGGACCACAATCCCAAGTATCTCAATTCTACAGCTTCCGTTGGAACTTCCAATTGATGGCGGCCCAAGGTTATATTGTGGTAGCTCCAAACCGCCGAGGATTACCAGGATTTGGCCGCGAGTGGAATGAAAAGATTTCCAAAGACTGGGGCGGTCAGTCTATGCGCGATTACCTAGCTGCTATTGATGATGTAGCGAAAGAACCATTTGCCGATGAGAATAATTTAGGTTGTATCGGTGCCAGCTACGGGGGCTACTCCGTTTATATGTTGGCGGGCATTCATGAAGGTCGTTTTAAGAGCTTCATTTCCCACTGCGGACTCTTCGATTTGGAAAGCTGGTACCTCAGCACCGAGGAGATGTTCTTCGCCAATTACGACTTAGGTGGACCCTTCTGGGATAAGAAGAATGAAGAAACTTACAACAAGTTTGATCCGAAAGACTACGTTCAGAACTGGGATGCCCCCATGCTTGTAATCCACGGCGGTAAGGATTTCCGAGTTCCAGAAAATCAAGGCATGGAAGCCTTCCAAGCGGCAAAACTTCGCGGTGTTCCCGCTAGATTCCTCTACTTCCCTAACGAAGGTCACTGGATCTTGAGCCCTCAGAACGGTCTAGTATGGCACGATCAGTTCTTTAAATGGTTGGACGCCTATTTGAAATAATAGCAAGCGTAAAAAAATTACGAAACCTCCGGAAGAGCATTGTTTCTTTTGGAGGTTTTTTCATTCTTCTTAAAGCCCTTTTCAATAGCTTTGCAGCCCTTTTCAAACGCATATGGAGCTGGAAATCTTTCGTTTAAGTAATGGCATTCGAGTAGTTCATCGTCAAATTGACCGACCGGTGGCCCACTTGGCTTTTATGGTATCTGCTGGCTCTCGAGATGAACTGGAAAACGAGCAGGGACTTGCTCACTTTATTGAGCATTGTTTGTTTAAAGGCACCCAAAAACGTAAAGCCTATCATATCCTTTCCCGCATGGAAGATGTAGGCGGTGAGCTGAATGCCTTTACTTCCAAAGAAGAGACTGTTATCCATAGCACTTTTCTCTCTCCTGATTATGCTCGCGCTGTTG
>CBFHRN010000019.1:0-33223 GCA_965658275.1 Croceimicrobium sp. | reverse complement strand
CGATCCTAAAACAACAAAAAGGCTTGTCCACTTTCGTGAACAAGCCCAGCTATTCTCAGGTCTTGTCAACCTGCTACAACATAAATTTAAAGCCCATGAGCCAATCGATTTTTCGATGATTAAACGGAGCGGGATTCTGGTCGAGCATTAAGGAATAATCTACCCCTGCATAGAGACCAAAGCTGGTCATGAGGTTCACGCTTAAATAACTTTGATGCGGCATGTTTTGATTGGGCGAATCGATGCCATAGGTGAGCGGCACTGGATTGGTGAAATGGAAAGTGTAATCGTATTGTACTTCCAGTAAAAGGAAGGGGTTAATAAGAAAGTCGATGAAAATACTTGGTCCCGATCCAATGTACCAACCATGCGGAGCAGGGGTTTCCCGGTAATCATTGCCCAGGCTATCTTGAAGAACAAAGGTGCTTCCGGTGACTAGATCGCTTAAATTAAAGCCTAGGGCTACTTAAATTCGGTTATGGTTAGCTTTCGATTGCGGTACATTTTTTCGAAAAGGCGGTAGGACTGTTTGTTGAGTCCACCGTAAACTAAACGAGATCGTTCGTTGATATCCCGTCCGTAAATCCACTCATTACTATATATGCCGTAGGCATCGGTATAGTAAACGAATTCGAGGTGGTCTGCTAGGCTATCTACCTCTTTATTATTAAATACCGAAAGGTCTTTTACGGCATATTCGGGTCGGTTTACCGGGAAAAAGCCATAATAGTCTTCGCTGATTTCATATTACGAGCCATCAGGCTTGGTAAATTTTTGATTTGTGGTGATCCAGTTAAAAGAGCGGTGTTCCACCCCAGAGCGGTCTAGCACGGTTTTATCCAGAATTAAGCCCGGTAAAGTGGTCTTCGGGTAGAAGAACCACACCAGGAAACTCCAGAAGGGGATCAAGATGATCAGGAAGAAAAGTATTTTTCACCCTAGGTATTTCAATTCGTGCAAGGCCTTTGGTTCAACTAAAGTACTCTATGTCTAAAGAGTACTTCGAACTCGTGAAAGTAGTTTTCAACAAGTAGTACTCAGTGAGAATTATACGAAAGGACACATTTTTTCGATGAAAGGCTTAACTAATAATTAAGTAGTCCTTTCTTCCTTTTTGGCTAATTTCGCTGTATTATTGAATTCCATGAGTAAGAGAGAGGATAAATTCACCCGGAGACGCTTAAGGTCTTCTTATTTCTCCGTTGTAATTAGCATTAGCCTAGTCCTGTTTGTATTGGGTCTTTTTGGCTTGCTGATACTTAATACTCAAGAGATTACCAGATCTGTCAAGGAAAACTTTAGTTTAACCATTCTTCTAGATGAGGATGCCTCTAAGGCGGAGGTGAATCAATTTTTCACCACTCTTCAGGTTGCTCCTTACACACGGGAGGTTCAAATAATTAGTAAAGAAGATGCTGCTGAGGAGCTTATGGAAACCTTGGATGAGGATTTTGTAGATTTTTTGGGCTATAATCCACTTAGGGATGGTATTGAATTGCGCTTAAAAGCGGAAGACTTAGTACTGGAAAAACTGGAGGCTTTGCAAAAAGAGTTTGAAGCTAAGGACTTTGTTAATGAAGTGGTGTACGATAAGCTGCTCATTGAAAAGATGAACGAGAATTTAAGACTCCTGAGTTATGGGCTCTTAGGAGGAGCGGTCCTACTCACCTTGATTGCCATTGCGCTGATAAATTCAAGTATCCGCTTGGCGATATACAGCAAGCGTTTTTTAATAAAAACCATGCAATTGGTGGGCGCTACCAAGAACTTTATTCGAAAACCATTTTTACTAAAGAGTTTACTGCACGGCACTATCGGCTCAGTTTTGGCAGTCGGTTTATTGGCGGCTCTTTTATATTACCTCCAACAATATGTTCCAGGCCTAGCAGAAATGCAAAAAATTCAAGAATTATTGCTTTTAGGACTAGGTATCATAGTTTTAGGGCTGGTCATTTCCCTAACTTGTACTTACTTTGCCTTACGGAAATACCTGAACCTTAAGACCGATCAATTATACTTTTGATATGCAACAGCAAACTTTTGTTTTCGGAAAGAAAAATTACGTGCTCATGGGCGCCGGAATCGCTTTGATTCTGCTTGGTTACATTTTAATGTCGGGCGGGGGAAGTGATGACCCTGAGGTGTTTAACCCCGAGATTTTTAATGCCCGTCGTCTTACCTGGGCACCGATCGTATTGCTGTCGGGATTAGCTCTAGAGGTTTATGCTATACTAGCATCAAACGATAAGTAAAATGGGAAACGTCGAATCTGTGATCCTTGGAGTAATTCAGGGTTTAACTGAATTTTTACCCGTTAGTAGTAGTGGCCACCTCGAATTGGCGAAAGCCATTTTTGGAGACGAAACCTTACCGGAAGAAAGCTTGCTTTTCACCGTAGTGGTTCACTTTGCGACGGCTTTAGCTACCATATTAGTTTTTAGAAAGGAAGTAGGAATTATTTTCCGAGGCCTATTCCAATTTAAGAGTAACGATGAATTTCGATTTAGCTTAAATATTGTTATCTCCATGATACCCGCTGCCTTAGTGGGTGTATTCCTAGATGAACAGATTGAAGCTTTATTTAGTGAGCAAGTACTTCTGGTAGGGTCCATGCTTTTAGTTACTGGAGTTCTATTATTATTTGCTAATAATACCAAGGCCGGCGATGGTTACGTAACGAGTGGCAAAGGATTCCTAATAGGTTTGGCGCAGGCCATTGCCATTTTACCTGGTATTAGCCGCAGTGGGGCCACTATTTCTACGGCTTTACTTTTGGGTATTTCTAGAGAACGTGCAGCCCGTTTCTCCTTTTTAATGGTTGTTCCACTGATTGTTGGTAAGATGGCCAAAGATGTTATGGACGGCGGATTAAGTATTGAAGAAGGCATTCCGCTCCCTATCTTTTTGGGATTTGGTGCAGCCTTTGTAACGGGATGGTGGGCCTGTAATTGGATGATCGATATCGTTAAACGTGCCAATCTCAATTACTTTGCTCTGTACTGTTTTGTAGTAGGTACTATCGCTATCATTTCTAGCTTCATCGTTTATTGATGTTTACCAAGGCCGAGATTGAAGCCGGACAGTTATTTCTTATCGATAAGCCATTAACTTGGACTTCCTTTGACGTAGTCAATAAGATGCGCTACGCCTTGCGAAAGGCTTATGGTTTTCGAAAACTAAAAGTAGGGCATGCTGGAACTTTGGATCCTTTAGCTACAGGTTTATTGCTTATCGCAGTGGGTCGTAAAACCAAGACCATTAACGATTTAATGGGAATGGATAAAACCTATACTGGAGAAATTTTTGTTGGCGCAACTAGGCCTAGTTATGATATGGAAACGGAGGTAGATCAGGAGTTCCCGACAGATCACATAGATGCCAACTTGATCGAGAAAGTCGGTCAAAAGTTTCTGGGAGAAATTGATCAAATCCCACCTATTTTTTCGGCGATTAAAAAGGATGGCAAAAAGGCCTACGAGTCAGCGAGGGAGGGAACGAATATTAAAATGGAGGCCCGTAAGGTTCGCGTTCAATCCTTAAGCTTAGACTCCGAAAACTTCCCGATCTTGACCTTTGAAGTTAGCTGCAGTAAGGGAACCTATATTCGCTCCTTAGCACATGATATTGGTCAGAGTTTAGGTAGTGGCGCTTATCTACAATCCTTACGCAGAACGGCAATTGGTGATTATTCGGTCACTCAAGCCATGCAACTTGATGAGTTTTTAGCTAGCTTGCCTCAAAAGGACTAAAATGTCTTCTAGGGACTTTATTACTCTTGTACAAGAATCTTCGATTTGGTCTGAACCAAAGACATTTAAGAGGGGGGATTATATTACTGAAGCCGGTGTGCTTTTTCAGGATGTAATCTTGGTTGAAGAGGGGACTTTGCATTTTTTTCTATTAGACGATGGCCTTGAACAATCTATACGATTTGCTTATCCAGGTAATGTAGTTTCGGCCTTGGATTCCTACATCACGGGAAAGCCTACTAAATATTATTTACAAGCGCTGCGTAAGGTCGTTTATCGAACTTGTTCTAAGTTGGACTTTGAAAACTATCTCAAAGAACAAAAGCTTGAAAATGCTTGGATGCAAACTTTACATTTCTTGCTATTGGAGATGATGGAACGCGAGCAAGATTTATTGATTCAGAACCCGGCACTGCGCTTGGCAAGGGTTATGGACCGCAGTCCTCGTTTGTTTCAAGAGGTTCCTTTTAAATATATCGCCAGTTATCTAAGAATGAGCCCCGAGACTTTGTCTCGCTTAATGAATTCTTGACTTGAAGCAAGTTTTATTTAATGAGAAGGCTGCACCTTGCTCCTAAATTTAGAACATGAAAAAGGAGCAGAACGAACTTTACTCAGAGTTAAAATCTCTATCGGATTCGCATCTCACGAAAGTTGAACAATTGGCACGATTGAAGGCTTCTCAATTGGAAACAAAGCCATCATCTGATGCTTGGAGCGCCATCGAATGCATTGAGCACTTAAATCGCTACGGTGATTTTTACTTGCCTGAATGTCGGAGGAGCTTGAATTCGGCTCAACCTGCATCAGTTCAACCTGTATTTCGATCTTCATGGCTGGGTGAATACTTTGCCCAGAGCATGTTGCCAAAAGAAGGTTTTAAGCCAATGAAGACCTTTAAGGAGATGAATCCAAGCAGCTTCGATGAAGTTCGCCTAGACGCCCTCGTCGTTTTTCAAAAACAGCTTGAGGATTGGCTTCTATTTTTAAAAGAGGCGCAGGATTACAACTGGAATAAAGTGAAAACAGGAATTAGCATCGCTTCATGGATTCATTTACGCTTAGGGGACACCTTGCGTGTTGTTTTCTATCACAATGAGCGTCACCTATTGCAGGCCTTTAGGGTAGCTAAGGTGAGTTAATCTAAATACTTACTGTTCCAAAGCTCGGAGTTGAAATTCTTCATCCGGCTAAAGCCATATAAGGCGGTTAAGCCACTGAAAGCCAAGAATAAATAAAAGAAGAAAATTACCCTAATGTTCCAGCTATGTTGGTCGTAAGGTCCCATTACCATTGAGTCGGGGAAGAGTGAAACCACAAAGGCAGCCATAAAAGCAACGCTAAATAAAAGGGTTTTAAAACTCCGGAATGGAAAAACTAAAAGCGCACGAAGAGGATGTAAGTCATTTCCCCATTTGTGTACTAAATAATAGCGCTGATTACCTAAAGGAATCATTAACAATGGATCTTTATCCTTATTCTCTAGATTAAACATGGGTGCTGGTGCAACCATTTTAAAGGAGTCGATTTGCAAATTCTGATTCCGCTGAATCTCTTTTACTTTTGAGATTGCCTCATAGGGGATTTCACCTTTAAAGTACTTCGAATCTAAGAAGCGCAACCGATAGCGGGTGCAAAGATTTTTAATTTGATCTAAGTTATAAATGCGCTCCGGATTTAACTTTCGGAGATCTAGCTTTTGCGCTTCTTCAGAACCACCTTCGAAAATCCGCCCTAAAATTTGATCGTCCAAAGTATCGTCCTGGGCGAGCAAATCTTTAAAGGCATTTAATACTATATCGGGAGTTTTTGCCTCGAAACGACGTTTTTCTGTGGCTAAGGCTTTTTCTAAATCTACACCATTCATATCAATCTACATTATCCTTTCGGTCGACTAAATTAAAAATTTTGTCAGGGCGCACAATAATTTAATAGCTTAACGACAGATTTTATCGAAGGTTCAAAGTCTCCATTTTTATTCCATGAATGTCGAAGAATTAAGAGCGTTAGCCTTGTCCTACAAGGCCGTAGAAGAAAGTTTTCCCTTTGATGCCGATACTTTGGTTTTTAAGGTTTTGGGTAAGATTTTTCTAATGGTTGCCTTAGAGAAAACGCCCGTTTTTTTCAATTTTAAGGCCCTCCCGGAAAATGGCATCCGATACCGAGAAGAGTACCCCGCTATAAGTCCTGGCTATCACAGCGATAAAAGACATTGGAATTCGCTCATTTTGGATGGTACGGTCCCGGATGAGGCTATTCGTCAAATGGTCGAAGACTCTTACGATTTGATAGTGAAATCCCTGCCCAAGTACAAACAAAGCGAATTGAAAGAAGATGAAAGCAATCATTAAATATTTTCTGCAAGGCCTATTGGTTAGTGTTCCATTAGCCGTAACGTTCTACGTGATTTATGAGGTCTTTGTTGTACTGGATGGTTTAATTCCCTTTGAAATACCAGGCTTGGGCCTATTGATCATATTAGCTGGAGTAGTCTTAATTGGCTTTGCGGCGAGCCATTTAGTTTCGGATCGGATTGGCAACTGGTTTGAGAAAACCATGCGCAAAGCGCCTTTGGTTAATTTAATCTACACCGCGGTAAAGGACGTTTTGGCCGCCTTAGTTGGTGAAAAACGTAGTTTTAACAAACCAGTTTTGGTGCAATTAGGCTCCGAACCCGATGTGAAGCGAATAGGTTTTATAACCGATAAAAGCTTTACCCAAAGAGCCGGTTTGGAGACCGACTATTTAAGCGTTTACTGTCCGCACAGTTATAATATTTCGGGTAATATATACCTGGTTAAGGCGGACCGAGTAGAACCCTTATCTTTACCCGCAGCCGATGTTATGAAGTATCTCGTTTCAGCCGGCGTAACTCGAATTGAAGCCATTAAAAATGACTAAAGCATTCCTTTTTTCACTTCTCGGACTATTCTTTTTAGTAAATCTTGAAGCCGCAGATGGCGACACTACCTTGGTGAGCGCTCATCAACAAACCGATTTAACTTGGTACCGATCCTACAAGGATTGGGCCGTGTTTCCTGCCTCTAGTTCAAATTGGCAAGAGATTACTTTGAAGTATACTATGGGATGCGCCACTGGAGGCTGCAGTGATTGGGATTATACCACCTTGGTCAACCTTTTGTTGCCAACAGGAAATTACGATAGTAACGTGGCAAGAATTGATACCATCAGCGTCACTCCTTTGGTCATTGATACCACCTGGAATGTTTTTGAGGTAAAAGAACGCATGGAGCTTTGTAAGGTGATTACCCCTTATGGTGGAAGCCTTAGTAATGATTGGACGCGCACTTTCTACTTCGATATTAGTGATTATTACCCTTTGCTTCACGATTCAATAGAGGTGGAAGTTTTTTATCAAGGTTGGAGCAGTGGCTTCAGTGCTAGCCTCGAATTTATTATGATTGAAGGAGCTCCCATCCGACCGGTTTATTCCATTCAAAACCTCTATCGTGGTCAATTTAATTATTTAAATCCAACCCAGTTTGAAACTAACCATATGCCTGCGCGGAAGTTGAACTTAGATGCGCAAGCCCAGTATTTCGAATTAAAAATGGCACCGTCCGGTCATGGTTTTGTGAACGCCTTGAATTGCGCCGAATTCTGTGAAAAGGATTATTATGTTTATGTGGATGGGCAATTGCAAGCTCAACAATCTATGTGGCGGGATGACTGCGGACTTAACGACCTTTGGCCTCAGGCGGGAACATGGTTGTATGATCGCGCTAATTGGTGCCCAGGAGATCGCGTGAATATCCATAGTCATAATCTAGACCTACAGGGAAAGGATAGTATCGATATTGATATTGAGTCTTATAACTATACAGTTCCTTCGGGTCAAACTCCGGCCGGTTACAATATGTCGGCCACTCTGTTTCAAATGGGTGACTATAACCGTAAGACGGATCTTGCGCTCCATGAAATAATGAGTCCTTCAGAGGAAGACGAATACGCTAGGCTTAATCCGGTTTGTTCCAAAGCCGTAATTAGCATCCGCAATGAAGGCTCTGATACGATTACAAACGCTCGAATTGCCTACGGTCTAAAAGGAAATCAAAATTGGCAACATTTCGATTGGACGGGGACGCTGTTGCCCCTTGAGGTGAGGGAAATTGAATTACCTATGGATAGTTTATCCAATTGGGTGAGCACTACAGCCAATATGGAATTTGTGGCTCAAATAGAACGCGTTAACGGATCGCCCGGAGATGAGTGGTCTGCGAATAACCGAAGGACGAGTAAAGTTAAGGTAGCAGATCGCTTACCGCCAGTGATACGATTTGAGTTACGTACCAACAATGCGGCGAATGAAACCTTTTGGCGTTTAGAAGATGCTTCGGGTACGATTTTACACTCCGGTGATAACTTGAGCAACAGTGTGACCTACCGCGATACCTTTAACCTTAATCCGGGTTGTTATATGTTGCTTATTGGAGACCGAGGTAAAGACGGACTCAGCTTCTTTGCTAATAACGATGGTTCTGGTCGTGTAATCCTCAGAAATGTAGGAGGTGATTTTTTCTATGAAAGTGTCAATCCTAATTTTGGAACAGAGTTCCGAAAATACTTCACGGTAGGTTATGGTTTAAGCTTGCAAAAAGAGGCTGTTGATCCCTTGCAGTGCTCTGTTTATCCAAATCCGACAGCAGGGAATCTCCATATTCAATTTGAACAATTAATTGAGGGTGCTGTGGAGCTGGAGCTGATGGACTTACAGGGTAGGGTAGTTTTAGCTAAGACTTTCGAATTAAAAGATGAAGATGAGCTGCAATTGAGCCTGGCGTCTTTTGCGAAGGGTCTTTATCAGCTGCAGCTGAAGAATAAGACTAGCTATTTCCGAGAAAAGGTAATTCTGAAGTAAAAGCGATTAACTTCTTGAAGGACGAGTACGCACAGTATTTGTGGGTGCAGGTATATTTGGGGCACTTTTAGATTTACCACCCGTAATTTTTTGACCACGATTGGTTGGTCTTTTAAATCCAACTCTTTTCATGGATCCCCAGGCTTTTTTGCCTTCAAAGAAATAGTCCCAGTTACCGGTCATCGCACAATAAACTACGAAGGGATCGTACGTTTTCAATTATCGTAGCTTCCTCGTTAAAGGCTGGCGCCAGAATGGAAACATAGGGAGCCTCTGGACTTTGAAGAATATTTAAATAGTCGGTGTAGGTGTTGCGGCGAAGGTATTTCCGTGCCTGCACCACTGAAATAACTCCGAGTGCGAGATAGGAAACCATCACGAAAACAGTATAGCCGTAAGTGATGAAATAAAATATATAGATGAGAATGTCTACCAGAGAGTTCTGGGTATCATATTCTATCATCCAAAACGTGTTTTACAATGTTTTCACTCTTTTCAGAAAGCTCCTTTGCTTCGTAGCTGCGCAGTACATCATGTCTGCCCATTCGCTTCAAAGATCGAGCTGCTTTTAGTACTGCCGTTTCTGAATTTAAAGAGGTTAGCATCAATACTGGCGCATCCGTGCCTCGCTCTTTAAGAATTTTAACTAACTCAAATCCAGAGATGAAGGGCATCATAATATCACTAATGATAATTTGGTACTCCTCACTTTCTATTTTTTGAATGGCCTTTTCGCCATCTTCTGCTGTATCAACATCGTAGCCGTCTTTGGTGAGTTTAAATGCCAAAGCATCGCGAATCAAAGGTTCGTCGTCTACAATTAGAATTTTTGCTTTATCGCTCATGACATAAATTTTAGCCTATTTCAAGCAATCAAATCTATTTTGAAAGCCAAGGATAGGTGAGTTATATTAGATGAATGGTTATTTTTTGAAGATATAAGGTAAGATATATGTCCAACACTGCTATTCAGCTCAAAGAGTTTCTAGAGAGCACAAACTTTACAACATCCGCTTCAATTATCGTATTCAGTGGTGCTGGAATGAGTGCAGAAAGTGGAATTGACACCTTTCGGGATCAGGGAGGATTGTGGGAAAAGCATCCCATTGAGGAAGTTGCAACCCCAGAGGCTTGGCAAGTAAACCCACAAAAAGTCTTGGAGTTCTACAATATGCGAAGAAGGCAATTGCTCGAGGTACACCCGAATCCTGCCCATTTTGAGATTGCCGATTTGGAGAAAAACTACCAATTGAAAGTTATTACTCAGAATATTGATGACCTTCACGAAAGGGCCGGTTC
The DNA here is from genome assembly GCA_965658275.1 of Croceimicrobium sp. GTDB lineage: Bacteria > Bacteroidota > Bacteroidia > Flavobacteriales > Schleiferiaceae > Croceimicrobium. The sequence continues at coordinate 23,296 of CBFHRN010000019.1, read as the reverse complement.
TAAGAATGTTTTGCATTTGCACGGAGAGTTACGGAAGGCGCGCAGCTCTGTGGATGAATATTTGGTCTATGATGTTGAGGGTTCTGAAATTCCCTGGGGGGCTAAATGCGAAGAGGGATCTCAGTTAAGGCCTCACGTCGTTTGGTTTGGGGAAATGGTTCCTGCGATGGATGAGGCCATTCCTTTGGTTCAAAGCTGTGACCTACTGATTGTAATTGGAAGTTCCTTAAACGTTTACCCAGCCGCGAGTCTAGTGGGAATGGTTCCTCCAAATTGTGGGGTAGTAGTAATTGATCCTGGTAAACCGAACTATGAACCGCAAGCTCACCTTTTTCACCTCCAAGAAAAAGCCGTTGAGGGTATGCGTAATCTATCCGCCGTGATAAAGTCCTTTTAATGAGGATTTCAGAGAATATGTTATATATTTGCAGCCACTTTCGAGGGGACATTGGTCCCCTCTTTTATTGGCTTATATGTTAGATCAAGACAAAGTTCGCGACTTGTTGGAAAAAGGATTGCAGGAGCAAGGAGCCTTTTTAATTGACTTTCAGATTGCTGCTGGGAATTTGATTCAGGTAACTGTAGATACTTTAACCGGCATTAGTTTGGAGAAAATTACAGCAATTTCGCGCGCTATTGAGCATAATCTTGATCGTGAAGAGCAAGATTTTGAATTGCAGGTGAGCTCGCCAGGTGTGGGTTCGCCACTTGTAGTTCCTCAGCAGTACGAGCAAAATCTAGGTAGAGATCTTAAGGTCAAAACTGAAGATGGCGAGAAGTACAAAGGGGAACTTAGTCAGTTCGACGGAGAAACCATTGTATTGGAATGGACCGAAAGAGAGCCTAAGGAAGTGGGAAAAGGAAAAATAACGGTTAAAAAAGAGGTTAGACTGAACCTGTCTGATATAAAAGAGGCTAAGGTTCAAGTCAGATTTAATTAAGCATATTCAGCTATGGAGAATCAGGCTATCATCGACAGTTTTGCTGAGTTCAAGGACGAAAAGAATATAGACAGGGTTACCCTGATGGCAATCCTTGAAGAAGCATTGCGTAACCAGCTTCGTAAGAAGTACGGAGATGATGAAAACTTCGATATCATTGTGAACCCTGATAAGGGCGATGTCGAAATCTGGCGTAACCGTGTAATTGTTGAAGACGGTGCGGTAGAAGATGAAAATACGGAAATCGAATTAAGCGAAGCGCTTAAAATCGAGCCGGATTTCGAAGTGGGTGAAGAAGCTTCGGAAGAATTAAAATTGATTGACCAAGGTCGTCGTTTTGTTTTGGCTTTCCGCCAGAACTTGGTTCAGAAGATCCAAGAACACGACAATGGGATCATTTACAAGAAATACAAGGACTTAGAAGGGGAGATTTTAACCGGGGAGGTGCATCATGTGCGTCCTCGCGCGGTTATCATTTACGATGATGATCAGAATGAATTAATCCTTCCAAAAGATCAACAAATCCCGCGTGACTTTTTCCGTAAAGGAGATACGGTTCGTGCGGTTGTGCGAGATGTGGATTTACGAGGTACAAAACCTGTGGTTATCCTTTCTAGAACGGATGAGCGTTTCTTGGAAAAGTTATTCGAGCAAGAAATCCCTGAAGTTTTTGATGGATTAATTACGGTTAAGAAAGTGGTTCGTGAGCCAGGTGAAAAAGCCAAGGTTGCGGTAGAATCCTACGATGATCGTATTGACCCTGTAGGAGCTTGTGTTGGAATGAAAGGTAGCCGAATTCACGGTATTGTGCGTGAATTAGGAAATGAGAACATTGATGTGATTAATTACACCAATAATGATCAACTTCTCATCCAGCGTGCTCTAAACCCTGCAAAGATTAGTAGCATCGTGCTCGACGAGGAAAATAATAGGGCAGATGTTTATTTAAAGCCAGATCAAGTTTCATTAGCTATTGGTAAGCGCGGTCTTAATATTAAATTAGCCGGACAATTAACCGGTTACGAGATTGATGTTTACCGTGATGTTGATGAGGACGAAGATGTTGAGTTAACAGAGTTTGGTGACGAAATCGAATCTTGGGTTATCGACGCTTTTAAAGCTATTGGCTGTGATACGGCTAAGAGTGTTTTGGAATTGTCTACCGAAGAATTACTTTCTCGTACCGACTTAGAAGAAGAAACCATTGAGGATGTTCGCGCTATATTGCGAGCAGAATTTGAAGAATAATTTAAATCAAGTACATGGCTGAAAAGTCGCTGCGACTTAGTCAATTAGCAAAAGAGTGCAATATCGGAGTTAGTACCGTTTCGGATTATCTCCAGGAATTAGGTATGGACGAAAAGCTTCGTCCTAATACCAAGATTACTGGTGAATATATCCAAAAGGTATTGGAAAAATTTGCTCCAGATAAAGCCAAGAAAGAGGCTTCGGCCGAAGTAGTGCGTAAGAAGCAGGAAGAGAAAGAAGCCATGCTGCGCGAAAAGGAGGAAGAGGTTCAGGAAGAGCCGGCACCGGCCAAAGAGGAAGAAGTGATTTCACGTCCGACTCTTAGTGGTCCTAAAATGGTTGGTAAAATCGATTTAGATAAGAAGCCAGAACCGAAGCCAGAAGTAGGACCTGAGGAACCAACTGAGGAACCAACTGGGGAACCAGCTCCAGCTGAGAAATCTGCTCCGGAAGCAGAAAAAGTAGAAGCCCCCGCGGTGGAAGCGGCGCCAGCACCTGAAGAAAAAGCTGAAGAAGAGCCCAAGGAAGAAGCTCCCAAGGAGGAGAAAAAGCCTGAGCCAATAGCTGAAGTTAAGGAGGAGCCTAAAACAGAGCAGCCAGAGGCGGAACAGTCGAAGGCAGAAGCTCCTGAAAAAGCGGAAGCTCCTAAAGCAGAGCCAGTTGCTGAGAAAGCTAAAGAAGCGCTTGAAAAAACTCCGGAAGAAGCGAAAGCCGAGGATTCAACCATTAAAACTAAGTATGAAAAGCTTAGTGGCCCTAGATTCACAGGTGAAAAGGTTGATCTTTCTAAGTTTGAGAAGAAGCCCAAGAAAAAGGTGGCTTCAAGCACAGACAACAAAGATGATCTGAATAAAAAGCGTAAGCGCAAACGGATCAGTAGTGATACTAAAGCTCCCAATGATAATCGTCGCGATACTAATCGTCGCGCTGGGGCCAAGGGCAGAGGTCGCAAGCCTGAGCCTAAGCCAGAATTGACAGAGGAGGAAGTACAAAAGCAGATTAAAGAGACGCTCGAGAAACTAACGGGAGGTCGAAAAAATAAAGGAGCTAAGCTTCGTCGGGAAAAACGACAAGAACGTCGTGAGCAAGATGCTTTAAATGAAGCGATCGCTCAAGAAGAAGATAAAGTACTTAAAGTAACAGAATTTGTTACGGTAAGTGAAGTTGCCAATATGATGAATGTTGGATCAACAGAAGTTATTTCTTCTTGTATGTCTTTAGGGATGATGGTAACCTTGAATCAGCGTTTAGATGCTGAGACATTAACCATTGTCGCTGAAGAATTCGGTTTTCAAGTTGAATTTGTTGATAGCGAGGTTACGGAAGCTATTATAGAGGAAGAGGATTTGGAAGAGGATTTGGAACCCAGAGCTCCAATCGTTACCGTTATGGGTCACGTTGACCACGGTAAGACCTCTTTACTGGATTATGTTCGTAAGGCTAATGTAATCGCTGGTGAATCGGGTGGTATTACCCAGCACATCGGAGCTTATTCTGTTGAGCTCGAAAGTGGACAGCATATTACTTTCTTAGATACACCGGGTCACGAGGCCTTTACGGCAATGCGTGCTCGAGGAGCGAAGGTTACGGATGTTGCGATTATTGTAATTGCAGCGGATGATGCCGTTATGCCTCAAACAAAAGAAGCGATTTCGCATGCTCAAGCTGCGGGAGTACCTATTGTATTTGCAATTAACAAGGTGGATCGCGACACAGCCAACCCTGAGAAAATTAAGGAGCAATTAGCTTCGATGAATTTATTAGTGGAAGACTGGGGTGGAAAGATTCAGAGCCATGACATTTCCGCTAAAACCGGGATGGGGGTAAATGAGCTGCTTGAAAAAGTATTGCTCGAATCTGAATTGCTTGACTTAAAAGCGAATCCTAATAAACGTAGTAACGGTGCTGTTATTGAAGCAGCCCTAGATAAAGGTCGCGGTTATGTAACTACCGTTCTTGTTCAGAATGGAACACTTGAAATTGGTGATTACGTTCTGGCCGGTCAATACAGCGGTAAAGTAAAAGCGATGCTCGATGAGCGCGGTCATAGAATGGAGAAGGCTGGTCCAGCTAGACCAGTTACCATTTTAGGATTAGACGGAGCGCCACAGGCCGGTGATGGTTTCGTGGTAATGGAAGATGAGCGTGAGGCTAAGAATATTGCAGCCAAACGAACTCAATTACAAAGAGAGCAAAGTGCACGTTCTCAAAAGAATCTTACCCTCGAGGAAATTGGCCGTCGTTTAGCGGTTGGCGACTTCCAAGAGCTGAATGTTATTGTTAAAGGTGATGTGGATGGATCGATAGAAGCCTTGTCCGACTCCTTACAGAAACTATCTACTGAGGAGATTCAAGTGAATATTATTCACAAGGCTGTTGGTCAGATTTCAGAAAGTGATATTCTTTTGGCGGCGGCATCGGATGCCATTATCATTGGATTCCAGGTTCGTCCTTCAGTAAATGCGAGAAGAATTGCAGAGAAAGAGCAGGTGGATATTCGCTTGTACTCAATTATCTATGACGCGATTAACGAGCTTAAGGATGCCATGGAAGGTATGCTATCTCCAGACCTTAAGGAGGAAGTGGTATGTAATGTGGAAATCCGTGAGACCTTTAAGATTTCGAAAGTGGGTACGATTGCGGGATGTTATGTTCTTGACGGAAAAATAAACCGAAACACCAGCGTTCGTATTATTCGTGATGGTGTAGTCGTATACACCGGAGAGCTCGCTTCCTTGAAGCGCTTTAAGGATGATGTTAAGGAAGTAACGAAAGGCTACGAATGTGGTCTGAACATTAAAAACTTCAATGACATTAAAGTGGGAGACATCATTGAAGGTTACGAAGAAGTAGAGGTTAAGAAGACTCTCTAATTAGTCTACATTATATTTGTTATTGAAAGCCGCTGATTATCAGCGGCTTTTTTCGTTCGTCACCATTTCTAGTCCATTCACATACAAACTTTAAACAGGGGGAGGTTACATATCTTCAATGTACAGATTCACTCAAGTGAGGATGCCGACATTCAGATTATCCTAACTGATATTCAGGGACGTGTGATAGCTATGCGTAGTGATTACGTGGTAAACGGTACTACGGAAGCACAATTCGACTTAAGCGATTACGCGAATGGTGTTTACATCGTTAAGGTGATTGGATTAAGCGAGCAACAAGTTAGTCGCCTTATTAAGGACTAATTAAGCTCTGGCTATATAAAATGAAAGAGGCGCCTCAATGGGCGCCTCTTTTTATTTGGGATAGGCAATCTTCGTTTTCAAAACGAAACTACCCGGAAACTCTTGGATAATTTTTCGAAGAAAAGCTTCAGCTTCCAAGCGCGTTCGGAAGTCTCCTACTTGAGTGCGATATTCTGGGACTTCGTACAATAGGTAGGCGGGCATATCCGGATGAACCTTTAGGAAATTACCGCGACTCTCCAAGCAATCATCCTTGCGACCATTAAAAATCTGAATGCGGTAACCGTCAATCTGCGGGTACTTTTTGGCGCGTTCTTGGTAAATGTCGAGCATGCGAGACACATTGGATGCCATTTCAACTCGTACTTTAGGTTGGGTTTCAGTCGGGTTTTCCGTCTGAGCCTGAGCATTATTGTGGAGGAAAAGGATAAAATATAGGCCTAGAAAACGCTTCATATATTCGCAAAATTTGAGACAAAAGTAGTTTATTTGCCAAAAGGAAAAAGGCAAGCTTTAAGCTTATTTAGACCTATTTTAAATTGTAAGGATAGTCAAGCTAGCCCTTATGGAACGTCTATAAACTTTAAATTTGCCCACCAAAACAGATATCTATTATTATAGGTTCTTCTATGATTAAACGAACTACCCTCAGGCTGTTATCGCCAGCCCTTTTAGTACTAATGATTCTTCTCTCGTCGCTAGGTCTTAGTGCGCAAGAGATTCAAGGGGACGCGGCGAATGGAAAATCTTTATTCAATAGTCAGTGTGCTGCCTGTCACAAGTTGGACAAGAAGGTAGTAGGGCCTGCTCTCGGTGACGTTACGCAACGTCGCAGTGTGGAGTGGTTAACGGCTTGGATAAAGAATAACCAAGAACTTCGCGAATCTGGCGATGCTGATGCTATTGCCATTTTTGAAGAGTACAACGGATCGGTGATGCCTGCATTCCCAGGTTTATCAGATCAGGATGTGATGGACATTCTTACCTACACCATCGAAGGTGCGAAACCTAAGGATCCTGTTCCGGGTGATGGTACTACCGTTGTTGTAGCTCAGGAGGATGATAACTCTACCTTGCTTTACATCTTAGGAGCTTTATTGCTCTTTATGGTGGTTTTATTGGCTCGCGTAAAGAATACTTTAAAATCAGTTCAGGGTGATGCCACAACTACCATGTTGGAAGACGCCAATGTCTTTACCCGAACTGCGCTTAAGAATCCTCGAGTAGTTACTGTTTTAACGGTGGTAATTGCGGTTGTTTTCCTTCAGCAGCTGTATGTAGGTCTTATGGCTGTAAATGTTGAGACTGGATATCAGCCTCATCAACCGATTAAATTCTCGCACGAATTGCATGCAGGTCAAAATCAAATTGACTGTAATTACTGTCATAGCGGGGCCCGCAAATCAAAGCATTCGAATATCCCTTCAGCCAATGTTTGTATGAATTGTCATATGTACATTCAGGAAGGTCCTAAGTACGGTACTGAAGAAATTTCTAAAATATACGCGGCAGTAGGTTTTGATCCTGAAACAGGCTCGTATATCGAAGACTACGAGCAAAAGCCTATCAAATGGGTTCGCATCCATAAGCTTCCCGACCTAGCTTATTTCAATCATGCGCAGCACGTAACTGCTGGTCAGGTGGAATGTCAGACTTGTCACGGTCCAATTGAAGAGATGGAAGAGGTGTATCAATACTCTCCATTAACCATGGGCTGGTGTATTAACTGTCACCGTGAAACCAAGGTGCAGGTTGAAACCAATGATTACTACGAGGATATGCATGCCAAGCTTAAAGAAAAGTATGGTCCGGATGCAGATATTACCGTGGAAATGATCGGTGGATTGGAATGTGGAAAATGTCACTATTAAAAAGCTAAATCTCACAAGAAGAATGGCTGAAAACAAGAAATACTGGAGAGGAATCTCAGAATTAGAGAATCCGGAATTAACGCAAACATTAAGTGAGCAGGAATTCCCTAGTCAAATTCCAGCAGACGAGTTTTTAGGGAATGAAGATAATCTCGATAGCACTCATACCTCGCGTCGTGATTTCTTAAAGTATATGGGCTTCTCCACCGCCGCTGCAACTTTAGCAGCTTGTGAGTCTCCGGTATATGAATCGCTTCCTTATGTAGTTGGTCCTGAGGAAATCATTCCTGGAATCGCGAACTTTTATGCGAGCTCTTATTACGATGGTCACGATTATGCGGCTATCTTAATTAAAACTCGCGAAGGTCGTCCGATCAAAATTGAAAACAACAAAGAAGCAGCTTTAAACGGTGGTGCTAATACCCGCGTTCATGCTTCTGTTTTAAACTTATACGATTCAACGCGTTTGCAAAAGCCCGTTGTTAAAGGACAGGAATCAACCTGGTCTGCACTAGATCAAGGGGTGATGGAAGGGCTACAGGCTGCTGAAGCTGCTGGCAAGCAGGTGGTGGTTTTAACTTCTTCTGTTTTGAGTCCTTCTCAAAAATCATTGATCAAGAAATTAGGCGCGGGATACACCAACTTCCGTCATGTTTCTTTTGATCCCATCAGTTACTCCCAAAAATTAGACGCCTGGCAAGAAGCTACGGGTAAGCGCGCCTTACCATTGTATCACTTTGATAATGCCAAAGCGATTGTTTCTGTGGGAGCTGATTTCTTAGGCGATTGGATCGGCCAGTCGGTTAGCGGAGATTACGCTAAAAACCGCAAGCCTGGAAAAGACATGTCACGCCATCTTCAGTTTGAAGCGGGTATGAGTCTTACCGGTTCCAATGCTGATAAACGGTACAAAGTAAAAGCTTCTCAATACGGTGCCGTATTGGTGAATATCTATAATGAAATCGCTGCGGCTAAAGGAATGACTACCATGTCTGGTAGTGATGTGATGAAAGCGGAAGCTAAAGCTGCGGCTAAAGAATTATTAGCGGCAGGCAAAAAAGGCTTAGTAGTTTGCGGAGGCAATAATAAGGCTAACGAACACTTATGTATCGCTATTAACGCGATGTTAGCCAATACTGAAACAACTCTTTCCTATGTTAATCGTTCTTATTTCCGTCAAGGAGATGAGAAGGCAATGCAGGCACTTATCGCTGATATGAAAGCAGGCAAAGTTGGAGCTGTAATTAGCCATAACTTAAATCCTGCTTACGTGCTTTCTGGGAATGCTGACTTTGCTGCAGCATATAAGAAAGTTCCATGTTCGGTAGCGGTAACCCAGAAGTACGACGAAACAGCTCAGATTTCTACTTTTGTAGCAGCTGAGCATCATTATTGCGAAAGCTGGGGTGACTTTGCGCCAGCAGATGGTCATTACAGCCTCCAGCAACCAACCATCAAACCTTTGTTTAGTACTCGTCAATTCGAGGATAACTTAATGGCATGGACTGGTGCTACGGGTTCTTACCACGATTTCATCAAAAGAAACTGGACTAGCCTTTTAGGTGGCAATGATTGGTCTACAGCACTTCACGATGGTGTGTTTGTCAAATCTTCATCTGTAGCAGATGAGATGGCGGCCGATACCGAATTAGAATCAGGCCTTAGTGTTGATCTAGCTGGCGCGGCTGCAATGGCTCTTGCCTCTGCCAAGGATGCACCCGCAATGGAGATTAACTTTACCCAAATGACAGGTATGGGTGTGGGTACTATTGCTAATAACCCTTGGTTATTGGAATTCCCTGATCCGATTACTCGTGTAAGCTGGGATAACTACTTAAGCGTAGCTGCTGCTGATGCTGCAGAATTAGGTCTTAAGAACTGGAATGAGTCAAATGGTGCCTTAAATGGTTCTACTGTAAATATTACTGTAAACGGCAAGACCTTAGAAAACGTTCCTGTCTTCATTCAGCCGGGTCAAACCATCGGAACAGCAAGCTTAGCTGTTGGTTATGGTCGCTTTGGTGCTGGTGAAGTCGCCGATAAGGTAGGGGTGAACGCCTATACTATTATGGGAATGGATCACCAAGCTGCCGCTGAGGTAGCAGCTGTGGCTGAATCCAAACATGAGTTTGCTTGTATTCAGTTAGCGCACACCATGATGGGGCGTGATATTGTAAAAGAAGTAAACCTTGATACTTACTTAAACGAAGATGCTCAAAACGGTCACGATGGCTGGAATGAGCCTCCTATCTTCGAAACTTATAAAGGCCCCTTAGTGGGTGACGATGTAAACTTGTGGGATGATTTCGATCACGAAACAGGCCACATGTGGAACATGTCTATCGATCTAAACCTTTGTAATGGTTGTGGCGCTTGTGTTATTGCTTGTCATTCAGAGAACAACGTTCCAGTTGTAGGTAAGGATGAGATGCGTAAGCACCGCGATATGCACTGGTTGCGTATCGATCGCTACTACAGCTCGGATACTACAGAAGAAACTGCTGAGGCAGAAGGTCTAGGTGGTATTGAAATGTACGCAAATATGGAGGTTCCTTCTGAAAGTCCAGAGGTATTCTTCCAGCCTGTTATGTGTCAGCACTGTAATCATGCTCCATGTGAGACTGTTTGTCCAGTTGCTGCGACAAGCCACAGTGCGGAAGGAACGAACCACATGACCTACAACCGTTGTATCGGTACGCGTTATTGTGCGAATAACTGTCCTTACAAGGTACGTCGCTTTAACTGGTTCCAGTACCACGACAACACGGTGGGTATGTTCAAAGAAAATTACGCGATGAATGATGACTTAGGTCGTATGGTATTAAACCCAGACGTTACCGTTCGTTCTCGTGGTGTGATGGAGAAATGCTCTATGTGTATCCAACGTACTCAATTGGGTAAATTGGAAGCTAAGAAGCGTGGCGAGAAATTGAAGGATGGTCAAGTACAAACAGCTTGTCAGTCAGCTTGTGATACCGGTGCTATTGTTTTCGGAGACGTTAACGATAAAGAAAGTAAGGTATTTGCAATGAAGCAAGATAAGCGTATGTATCACTTGTTGGGTTCTGTTGGAACTCAGCCTTCAGTGTTCTACCAAGTGAAAGTTCGAAATACTAAAGCTTAATTTTAAGGATAACATGCATTACGAAGCGCCAATACGCAAACCTTTAATTGAAGGCGACAAATCTTACCACGATATTACGGTTGACGTAGTACGTCCGGTAGAGTCTTCTGCGCCTAAATCATGGTGGCTGGTATTCAGTTTGGCCCTAGTAGCCTTCCTATGGGGTGTGGGATGTATTCTCTACACTATTGGAGTAGGTATCGGTACCTGGGGATTGAATAAAACTGTAGGTTGGGCCTGGGATATCACCAACTTCGTATGGTGGGTAGGTATCGGTCACGCTGGAACTTTGATCTCAGCGGTACTATTACTTTTCCGTCAGAAGTGGAGAATGTCAATTAACCGTTCTGCGGAAGCGATGACTATTTTCTCAGTTATCCAAGCAGCCTTGTTCCCAGGTATTCACATGGGTCGTATTTGGATGGCCTATTTTGTGTTACCGATTCCTAACCAATTTGGTAGCCTGTGGGTGAACTTTAACTCGCCTCTTTTATGGGACGTGTTTGCGATTTCAACGTACTTCTCTGTATCGGTGGTATTCTGGTATGTAGGTCTGATTCCTGATTTCGCCATGATTCGCGACCGCGCCGTAAAACCTGTTCAGAAGCACATTTATAAAATTTTAAGTTTTGGTTGGGGTGGTAAAGCAAAACACTGGCAACGATTTGAGGAGGTTTCCTTGGTTTTAGCTGGTTTAGCAACACCGCTAGTACTTTCAGTACACACTATTGTATCAATGGACTTTGCCACTTCGGTGATTCCAGGATGGCATACCACCATTTTCCCACCTTACTTTGTTGCAGGTGCGATTTTCTCTGGATTTGCGATGGTGCAGACTTTATTGATTATCGTGCGCAAAGTCTTTAAGATGGAGCAGTACATTACTATCCAGCATATTGAGATGATGAACATTGTAATTATGCTTACGGGTTCTATCGTGGGAATTGCATACATCACCGAATTATTTATCGCTTGGTACTCTGGGGTGGAATACGAGCAATACGCTTTCTTAAACCGGGCGACTGGTCCTTACTGGTGGGCGTACTGGAGTATGATGACTTGTAATGTTTTCTCTCCGCAGTTCATGTGGTTTAAAAAATTACGTACCAGCTTAATGTTTACCTTCTTTATTTCGATTGTAGTAAACATCGGTATGTGGTTTGAGCGTTTCGTGATTATCGTAACTTCTCTACACCGCGATTACCTTCCATCAAGCTGGAGTATGTTTTCTCCAACATTCGTTGATATCGGAATTTTCATCGGTACTATCGGTTTCTTCTTCGTATTGTTCTTGCTTTATGCGCGTACTTTCCCAGTAATTGCACAGGCAGAATTGAAGACGATTTTGAAATCTTCTGGTGATAACTACAAGAAATTACAAGAGAAAAACGAGCATGTCGAGCACTAATCAAACAATAATCAATGCACTTTACGACGACGATGATGTGTTGTTGTCTGGTGTGAAGGAAGTTCGCGAGAAAGGATACGAGATCCAGGAAGTGTATTCTCCATTCCCTATTCACGGCCTTGATAAGGCTATGGGTTTAAAGGAAACTCGTATAGCCATTGCCGCTTTCTTATATGGGGTATTAGGTTTAAGTACCGCAATTGCCATGACTTACGGAATGATGATTGTAGACTGGCCCATGAATATAGGTGGTAAACCCAGCTTCTCTTGGGGTGAGAACATGCCAGCCTTCGTACCTATTATGTTCGAATTAACCGTATTCTTCGCGGCTCACCTTATGGTTTGGACTTTCTTCTTCCGCAATAAAATTTATCCCGGTGCCAAGGCTCAGAACCCTGATCCACGTACTACCGATGATAAGTTTTTAATGGAAGTAGTAGCCCACGAAGGTGCCAACAATGAAGAAATTATGGCTCTGTTAAAGGAAACAGGAGCAATTGAAGTAAGTGTAAATTCCGCTGAGCATGCTTAAGAAAGTTACGATTCATAAATTATTCGCCCTTGCTACTGCCGGTATACTGCTAGTAGCTTGTAACGATGACCCAAATGCACGTGGATGGCAATATATGCCTGATATGTATGATGGCCCTGCTTTAGAAGCATACTCACCATCAGATTTATTCAGCGATAGCACTTCTGCTCGTAAGCCAGTTGAAGGAACTATTCCTCGCGGTTTTATGACTTACGTTGACTATGGCGCTGATGCAGCCGGTTACGATTCGGCTAAAGCCTATTTGCAAATGCCTAGTTCCATTATGGCTACTGAAAAGACCATGGAAGAGGCGAAAGAACTATATGATATTTTCTGTGTACACTGTCACGGTGACAAAGGAATGGGACAGGGTATCCTTGTTAAGAATGAGAAATTCTTAGGGGTTCCTTCCTACGGAGATCGCGAAATCAATTATGGAAGCATCTTCCATGTTGTTACTTACGGTAAAGGTGTGATGGGTTCTCATGCTACTCAGGTTACCCCTGAAGAACGCTGGAAACTGGCCCTTTACGTGATGAAGTTGAAGGATGATATGAGCGCTCCTGAAGAAGAGGAGGAAAGTACTACAGAAAGCTAAATAACAATTTTAACGACCGCCAAGATGTTTGAATTTTCAAGCCGCTTAAAAACCATTTCTTACGTGCTGATTCTAATCGGTGCGATTGCCGTTGGATATAGCTTCCTGGCCGGAGGAGGTCATGAAGAAGACCACGGCGGGGGAGACCATGCCGCTATGCATGATGATCATGCCGAAGCTAGTCACGGAGAACACGCTGAGCCACATGCAACAGCTCATCATGGACATGGTGATCATGCTATGCCTGCTGCAGATGATTTTAATTACCACAAGGGTGCTTCCCGCGCCATTCCGGAGAATAATCATTTCTACAGTTCTCCAGAGCATCATGATGCTGAGCACACCCACCATCAAATTGAGAATAAGCCATGGGCTAACCTCTTAGTGAATAGCTTTTGGGCATTGGCACTTGGGCTAGGAGCTCTTTTCTTTATGGCGGTTCAGTACGCGGCTCAAGTAGGTTGGTCTGCTGTTGTACTTCGAATCCTGGAAGCTATGTCTGGTTTTATTTGGGTTCCTGGATTAGTGATTTTAATTATTATTCTAACCGGTTGGTTCCACGTTGGGGGTAACCATGTTTACCACTGGATGGCCGAAGGCATTATGAATCCGGAGAGTGCCAATTACGATTCCATTATTGCCGGAAAGGAAGCTTATTTAAATGGTCCATTCTTTACCCTTCGTTCTATTATTTACTTAGTAGGTTGGGTAGGTGCTGCCTTTTTATTGCGCAAAATGAGTTTGAAGATGGAGCAGGCTGGTGTAGATTACAATCAGAACTGGGTGAAAATGCGCAACTTGGGAGCGGGCTTCCTAGTTTTCTTTGCCGTTACTTCTTCCATGAGTGCATGGGACTGGATCATGAGTATTGATACCCACTGGTTCTCCACTCTATTCGGATGGTATGTATTTGCCACCATGTTCGTTTCTGCACTTACCGCTTTGATGATGATTGTACTTTATCTAAAAGGTAAAGGTTACTTAGAAGAAGTAAATACTTCTCACATCCACGATATTGCGAAATTCATGTTCGCTTTCTCTATCTTTTGGACTTACTTATGGTTCTCACAGTTTATGCTGATTTGGTATTCCAATATTCCAGAAGAGGTTACCTATTACATGGCACGTTTTGGTGAGTACAAGGGAATCTTCTTTACGATGGTAGCCTTAAACTTTATTTTCCCTGTGACTGTTTTAATGAGCCGCGACTCTAAACGTAACCGTGGTTTTGTATTCACAGCGGGTATTGTTATTTTATTCGGACACTGGTTGGATATCTTTATTATGATTATGCCAGGATCGGTAGGTTCTAATTGGAGCTTAGGCTTAGTGCAAATTGGAACCATGTTAGGATTTGTAGGCTTGTTTATTAATGTAGTGTTCCGTACACTTAGTAAGGCACCATTAATGATCAAGAATCACCCAATGTATACGGAGAGTAAACATTTCCACATTTAATTTTAAACGAGTAGCTGTAAATGGAGACTTTGTTAATAGTTGTAATATCTCTTCTAGCCGTAATGGCTTTAACCCAAGCGGTTCGAATCTTTGAGATTAGTTCTAAGATTAAGGGTGGAGATAATGATGTTAAGGTAAACGATAAAGACAATAATACACAAGGATGGTTATTAGTTCTGTTCTTGGTATTCTTCTTCGGAGCTTTTGCATGGATGGTTGTGGAATATATGGAGCTAACGCTTCCAGTATCAGCTTCTGCTCATGGTAAAACTATCGATAGCCTTTGGGATATTTCGATGGGGGTTATTTTGGTAGCCTTCTTAGTTACTCAACCTTTACTTTTCGGATTTGCATTTATGTTCCGAGGTCGTAAGACCCGCAAGGCAACTTACATGGAGCATAATAATAAGCTGGAATTATTTTGGACTGGAATTCCAGCGGTGGTGTTGGCAGGTCTTATCCTTTATGGATTGACCACTTGGACCAATGTTATGAATCCTGAGAACACGGAAGAACCTATGGTGATTGAGCTTTATGCTAAACAGTTTGGTTGGACCGCACGTTATTCAGGTGAAGACAATACTTTAGGTTACGCTAATGTGCGTTTAATCGAAGGTGCAAACGTAATTGGTGTTGATGGTGAAGATAAGTTCTCAAAGGATGATGTTATTGCCAATGAGCTCCACTTACCTAAAGATCGTCCGGTTCTTTTAAAGTTCAGATCTCAGGATGTTATTCATTCTGCTTATTTGCCTCACTTCCGTGTACAAATGAACTGTGTGCCTGGTACAGAAACCCAGTTCCAGTTTACACCGGATATGACTACTGCTGAAATGCGTAACAATCCTGAAATGATAGAAAAGGTAAAGCGTGTAAATGCTTTACGTGCTGAACGTGGTGAAGATCCATGGGAGTTTGACTACGTTTTACTTTGTAATAAAATTTGTGGTTCTGCGCACTACAATATGCAATTGAAAGTGGTGGTAGAGAGCCAAGACGAGTTCGATAAATGGATGAAGGAACAGCAGACTTTTGCTGAAATGCTATAGTGAGATTAAGAAAGAATAAAGGATAGAAATCGAAAGAAACACATGGAAGCACACGCACATCACAAAGAAACTTTCATTACAAAATACGTCTTCAGTACAGATCATAAAATGATCGCCAAACAATTCTTGATCACCGGTATGATCATGGGTATTGTTGGAGTGGGGATGTCTTTATTATTCCGTTTGCAATTAGCTTGGCCTGATAAAGAATGGCCAATCCTCGAAGCCCTTTTAGGTAAATGGGGAACCGACGGAATAATGGACCCAAATATTTATTTAGCCTTAGTTACGATTCATGGTACCATCATGGTATTCTTCGTACTAACCGCAGGCCTTAGTGGTACTTTCTCCAACCTTTTAATTCCACTACAGATTGGTGCTCGTGATATGGCCTCAGGCTTTATCAATATGCTTTCTTATTGGTTCTTTTTTGCTTCTTCTGTAGTAATGTTAGCCTCCCTATTTGTTGAGAATGGCCCTGCAGCAGCGGGTTGGACAATCTACCCTCCTTTGTCAGCATTACCGCAAGCCGTTCCTGGTTCCGGTTTAGGGATGACTCTATGGTTGGTGTCAATGAGTCTGTTTATTGTGTCTTCACTTTTAGGAGCTTTGAACTACATTGTAACCGTACTAAACTTGAGAACTAAAGGAATGAGCATGACTCGCCTTCCTTTAACAATCTGGGCATTCTTTGTAACCGCTATCCTCGGTGTACTTTCTTTCCCAGTATTATTCTCAGCGGCTTTGTTATTAATATTTGACCGTAGCTTCGGAACCTCCTTCTACCTTTCGGATATCATGGTTGCCGGAGAGCTTCTAACCAATCAAGGTGGTAGCCCTATTTTATTCCAGCATTTGTTCTGGTTCTTAGGTCACCCTGAGGTATATATTATCTTATTACCAGCCCTTGGTATTAGTTCTGAGGTAATCTCAACCAATTCACGGAAACCAATTTTTGGCTACCGTGCCATGGTAGGGTCTATTTTGGCGATTGCATTCCTTAGCTTTATTGTATGGGGTCACCATATGTTTGTAACGGGTATGAATCCATTCTTAGGATCGGTATTTACCTTCACTACTTTATTGATCGCAATACCATCAGCGGTAAAAGCCTTTAACTACATTACAACACTATGGAAAGGTAACTTGCAGTTTACCCCAGCGATGTTGTTCTCAATTGGATTGGTTTCAACCTTTATTACCGGTGGTTTGACAGGTTTAATTCTTGGTGATAGTGCACTTGACATCAATGTGCATGATACTTACTTTGTAGTAGCTCACTTCCATATTGTAATGGGGCTTTCAGCCATCTTTGGATTATTTGCTGGTGTTTATCACTGGTTCCCGAAGTTGTTCGGCCGTCGTATGAATAAGAACTTGGGTTATGTGCATTTCTGGGTAACCTTTATTTCAGCTTACGGCGTATTCTTCCCTATGCACTTCTTAGGTATGGCGGGTCTACCACGTCGTTACTATACCAATACCGCTTTCCCAATGTTTGATGACTTAGCGGATATCAACGTATTGGTGAGTTACTTTGCTATTATTGGCGGTATCGCTCAGGTGATCTTTATCTGGAACTTCTTCTACAGCGCTTTACGCGGTAAGAAGTCCGAGCAGAATCCATGGAAATCAAATACTTTGGAGTGGACTACTCCAGTAGAGCACATTCACGGAAACTGGCCAGGAGAGATTCCAGAAGTACATCGTTGGCCATATGATTATTCAAAGCCAGGTATGGAGGAAGATTTTGTTCCTCAAACTGTACCTCTTAGCAAAGATGAAATTGCCACTGGAGGGCACTAATTCCTTCGAAGATATATTACTAAGTCCTGACCTAAGTGTCAGGACTTTTTATTTTAGATACCTTTGTTAAAACGGCTTTAATGACACGTTTCTTAGACGGCGAGGAAGAACTACAAGACGGACATCAGGAATTTGAGCAAAAGCTCAGACCCTTAAGTTTCGATGATTTTGCGGGGCAGGATAAAGTACTTGAAAATCTAAGGGTATTTGTGGCTGCTGCCAATCAACGTGGCGAAGCTTTAGATCATGTTTTGTTGCACGGCCCACCCGGACTGGGTAAAACTACCTTAGCGCACATTATCGCTAATGAACTGGGAACGGGTCTTAAACTTAGCTCAGGTCCCGTTATCGATAAGCCGGGAGAATTAGCAGGCTTACTCACCAATTTGGAAGAGCGCGATGTACTCTTTATTGATGAGATACATAGACTTAGTCCGGTTGTTGAAGAATACCTTTATTCGGCCATGGAGGATTACCGCATCGATATTATGATTGATAGTGGTCCTGCAGCGCGAAGTGTACAGATAAACTTAAATCGTTTTACCTTAATCGGTGCAACAACCCGCAGTGGTCTGCTCACGGCCCCTTTAAGAGCTCGCTTTGGCATTAACAGCCGTTTGCAGTATTACTCCGTAGAACTTCTATCCAATATCGTGGAACGCTCGGCGCATATCCTAGATGTGCCCATTGACGCTAATGCTGCAGTAGAAATTGCAAGAAGGAGCAGGGGTACTCCTCGAATTGCTAATGCCCTATTACGAAGGATGCGCGACTTTGCTCAGATAAAAGGGAATGGTACCATCTCATTGGAAATTGCTCATTATGGTCTAGAAGCACTGCATGTAGATACCTATGGATTAGATGAGATGGATCATAAAATATTACTCTGCATAATAGATAAGTTTAAAGGCGGACCGGTAGGATTGAATACGGTTGCAACCGCAGTTGGCGAACAAGCTGGAACTTTAGAGGAGGTATATGAGCCCTATTTGATTCAACAAGGCTTTATGGTGCGTACTCAAAGGGGTAGAATGGTTACCGAAAGAGCCTACAAGCACCTGGATAAAAAAGATCCCAATCTCCAAAACGGTTTATTTGACGTCTAAGGAGCTTTATACCCGACTAATTAGAGAAGAGTCCAGCCGGCAAGGTTTCCTCGCTTGTGGCTTTGCTAAAGCCCGTTATTTGGAAGAAGAGGCTCCAAGATTGGAGCAATGGCTTAGCCGTAACTATCATGGCGAGATGGCTTATCTAGCTAATCATTTTGATAAGCGTTTAGATCCAACTCTTCTTGTGCCCGGAGCTAAGTCTGTTATTTCTTTACTCTATAATTATTATCCGAATCAGACACAAGAAGATTCTGAGGCTCCAAAGATTGCTAAATATGCCTATGGAGAGGATTACCATTTTGTCATCAAGCGAAAGCTAAAAGACATCATGAATTTCATTCAAACGGAGATTGGCGAGGTAGAGGGTCGAGTGTTTGTAGATTCGGCTCCAGTTATGGAAAGGGCTTGGGCCCAAGAGGCAGGCTTAGGCTGGCAAGGTAAGAATACCTTATTGCTGAATAAGAAAGAAGGATCCTTTTTCTTTCTAGCAGAAATTATTTTGGATTTGGACTTAGATTATGATGTCCCATTTCAAACCGATCACTGTGGAACTTGCACCCGGTGCATTGACGCTTGTCCGACCGAGGCCATAGTTGGACCTAATGTCTTAGATGCTTCAAAATGTATTTCCTACCTAACCATTGAACTAAAGGAGGCTATTCCTAGTCAATTTAGCAATCAAATGGAAAACTGGGCATTTGGCTGTGATATTTGCCAAGATGTTTGTCCTTGGAACCGTTTTTCAAAACCTCATCAAGAAGAGGCCTTTCAGCCTCATGGTGATCTACTGAAGATGTCTAGCGGAGAATGGCATGAAATTACTGAGGAAGTTTTTCGTAAGGTTTTTAAGAAGAGCGCGGTAAAGCGAACCAAATACAGCGGTTTAAAGCGAAACCTAGAATTCATTAAACCCAAATAAAAAAGTCCCAATGCACGGCACGGGACTTTTCTTATGACTTAGGTGAGATTTAAATCTCGATGGACTGTGCCTGTAATATTTCGTAGGTGTCTTTATCGTAAATAAAAGCAATAACCTCGCAATTTTCTTTCACCGCATCAGATGGCAGGCTTATGCTTTCGCTGAAGGTGGCATTGCCCGAACTTAGGTCTATCGGCGTTCCGTAGGTTCCACTAAATGATCCTCGGAAAACATGCTCATGTTTATAATTGTCATTAACTGATTTATCACCCATAGTTTGAGGGGAAACAATGCCATTCTCGGCTAGATATAGACATATATTCACCTCATTGGCGCTAATGGTACCTGTAACTTCTACCGTTCCCGAAACGCTTAGTTCCATGGTAGAAGAATTGTAAGAATCTTCTTGGATAGTGATTTCCGCTACCGGTAGGCGTTCCAACTCTTGCGCTACTAATCCAGCCCAGTCACCTTCACCTTTAATTATTCCTCCACCTGGATAATCCATGCGATTGACAAAACCAACGGGCACTCCAAATAACTGGAAGAAGTTAAATAATTCGGTGCCTTCAGGGGTGTTGAAGGCTTTTGGATGTTGAGCATCAGTGGTGGCTAAGTTTCCAGCATGAATACCCAAGAGAATGAGATTATCCTTGCCGTAAATGCTTTGCAGCTCCTTAGCTTTAGCATTAGCGGCTGGGCAGTTATTGCACTTCACACCCGTGAATTCCTCCAGGAGTACTTTATGGCGGGTGCCTTGGTAACCGCCAACTTCAACGTTTTTTAAATATTCTCCTTCAGGAATTTCATCACAAGCCGTTAAGGCTAGGATCAGGCTAAAGGCAAAAAATAAAGTCTTCTTCATGATCTTAGAAATTTGAGGTAATCATCATACTAAACCCGTTCGAGGCGGGTACCACTCGACATATACCTCCAACGCAGAAAACGCCTTCTTGTTGTCGGCCATAGTTAAGCTGAAATTTGGTTGTTCCGCGAGTGTATCCCATGGAAACGATAGGATAATGAACACGTAAATCAGGATCAGGGTGACCGTAATTATAAGCATCTTGAACCGCGACGAACCAAGCGGGTGCAATACTATATTCCAATAATAACATGGCCCATGAACCTCGATCCTGCTCGGTAAGCATAATCTGAGCTTCCGTTCGCAAGCTATGCCGAGGTTTTATCTTCCAGAGAATTTCGGCAACCGCAGCATTTACGTATACCATGTCCAGGGAATTAGGATCTGAAACAAGATCATCGATGACCCCATCCAACAAGGCACTGCGATTGTAAACGAAGTTGTAATAACTAAATGTCCCTTTCAGGATTTTATTGATTTTGGTTTTCACCTCAACATTAAAGTCCTGAGAATATTGAATATCACCTAAGCCAGCCCAATCTTGGTAGCCATTGGTTCCCGAAATAGTCTGTGATGAATCAATCCCTTGGCGGAAAGTGAAATCCTTATTAAGGGCATAAGCGTTGCTGAAGTTCAGGTTAAGCAAGGTTCCATATTTCCCGCCTAATAGACTTCCACGGTCGAACTTATAGCTCACCTCAGCTTGGATTCCTGTTTCTCCGTTGGCCTGAATATTATAAGAATATAGGGCAGGTAGAGCATAAGTGTGTAATTCGGCTAGAGGAGGCAAATAGTTAATAAGTGCTTCCGTAAAGTTTCCTACCCGCTGAGAGCGGAAAAGGAAGTTATCGTAGTATTTATAGCCTAAAATGACTCCTAAATTACCATGAGAGTAGGAGGCATTCGCATAGATCGCATGTCCGGGCTTATAGATAAAGCGGTTGCTACTATTCGGATCTTGTGATTTATAGGCATACTCTGCAAAAATGTTAAAATCGCCGGCAATGAAGTTTGCCCGAATACCTCCGGAGGCCACATTTTCAGGTAAGTTGAATATCGGGTCTTGGGCTTCTTGAAAACGAGAAATAACACTCGCCCCAATAATTAAATTAGTTGTACTTGGCCTGTCTCTAAACTCATTTAAGTTTAACTCGATATCCCCTCCACGCACGATACCATCGCCCGTCTGGAAGTAGATTCGTTGGCGCCCCACTAATGCTTTTGCGGTAAGCCCCGGTTGAATGTCAAAAATCAATCGTAGGCCATCCATAGCATTATCTAAACCTAAACCGCGTTCTTCATAGGTTCGGAAAACAAGTCCGGAGCCAAATTGCTCATAATAGTTACCCACGGTAACATCTAGGCCATCAATTTTATAGCGCGCAAATCGGTAGGGGATTCCTTCTCCTTGGAAACCCTCTGGTAGTCCAATTAAATTGTTCTGGTAATTTTCATAGCGAACCCCAGCCATAAAATTTCCTTTGGTGTAGACCAGGTTTAAGAAACCTGCTGCCAGCATCCGTTCATCGGGAAAGGCAGTTCCATTGGGGTCAATTATGGTGTCACGTAGGTAATACTGAGCATTGGTTTGAAAATTACCATGAATTTGACCGTAGTCGTTTCCACCATTTTGAGCCTGTAATGAGAAGGCGGCCATGATGGAAAGACCTATTGCACTGAATAATTTTTTCATTGAGAGAGGTTGGCTTGCTTATTCTTCGATGGGTAATCCAGCGTTTAATTTTTCAATTAATTCATATAGATGATCTTCATCCCCTGGAATGTACCCATTGTGTTGCCAAACAATGTTTCCTTCTCCATCCAATAAGAAGGTATGCGGAATATTGTTGACATTCAATGCCCGCTTTAATTCTTGGTTCTCATCGAGGTATACCTCGTATTCCCATCCCTGACTTTTAGTGAAGGGCTTTACGCGGCCAGAGTTTCTAGAGTCGTCAACGGAAACAGCTACCAATTTAACTCCGGTTTCTTCCTGCCAGTCGATATATTGATCGTTAATTGCGTTCAGTTCGCGGATACAAGGTTTACACCAAGTAGCCCAAAAGCTAATTACGATTGGCTTGCCTTCATTGCTAAGGGAACTGGCATTAACCATATTGCCGCTTAGATCTTTCAGCTGGATATTAGGTACCTTATCTTGTGCAGAGAGAGAGAATGATAAGATCAATCCAAGGGTTAAGGTGGATAAAAGTTTACGCATCATTTTTTAGGGCTTAATAGTATTAAGCGGGCAAATTAATCATTTTTAGGCGATAAACCCGTGTAAGGGGTGGGTCAAAAAAAAGCCCCGGCACATAGGCCAGGGCTTTCAATATGAAGATGGAAATTCTTAGTGGGTAACAGCAATACGCTGAGCCGCCATTTTTCCGTCGGTAGTAACTTGTAGGATGTACATACCAGCGTTAAGATCGCTAGTGTTGATTACTTCACCCATGCTAAGACCGAAGTCTTTGCTCATTACAGTTTTACCGCTAAGGTCGATAATGTTGATGCTTAACTCTTGCTCCTCATTCAACTCGATGTTTAATACATCATTAGCTGGGTTAGGATAGATGTTAGCTTTTACAATGTTCTCGTCGTCAAGACCAACCCAAGTCATTCCCGCCATGTTAGCGTTCATAATTTTACCGTTGTCACGATCTTCAACGAAGATAACTACTTCAACATCGTTGTTCCAAAGGTTGAAGTTACCAGTAGAACCACCACTTACGCCACCTACAGTGAAGTTGTAGCTTTCAGTGAAGTTAGCACTACCACCGGCAGTTAAAGTAAGCGGAGTACCACTTGGAGTAGGTAACATTTTACGCATAACATGCTTGTAGTTGAAGTCACCATTGGTAGCACCGTTAAATACGTAGTTGTTTGCCATTACTACCATTTGAAGCGCGTAGTTACCAGCAGAAAGATCTAGGTTAGAAGTAACTGAAGCGTTAACAGAAACGTCAGCAGTGCTTCCCGTACGATCGTAAGTTGCGTAACCGTTTAAGCTTACAAATGCAGGCTCAGCACCACCAGCTTGCTCAGCAGCTTGGTAAGCAGCAAGAGCGTCACCCCAAGTTTGAACCGCGCTGTAATCTACTTCAGAACCGTTACCTAACATAGTAGGTGCAGAGTTAACACCGTAGAAGGAACGACGAGCGTCAGAATCTG
>CBFHRN010000018.1:0-35566 GCA_965658275.1 Croceimicrobium sp. | reverse complement strand
ATGAAAGTCTTGCTTTAGACTCGCATGCAAGGAATGCAACTTTTGTTCAATCAGATCCGAGTTAATCAATTCATGGACCTTACTAAGAGGAACATGAACCGTAGCTAAGGCCATGCGCATTTCATCTGAAATCATCATCATGGTTGCCTTAGCCTTAAACCGTGCTTCTAAATAATCGGTGTGGCCTGAGAATCGAAAATCTTCACTCTGAATACTTTCCTTATGAAGAGGGGCTGTAACTAAAGCATCCACCTCTCCTTTTTCCAAGGCACTGCAGGCCGCGTCTAAACTTTTAACCGCGTAGGCACCCACGGCTGGATCCACCTTACCGAAGTCCATTTTAACTTCCTCTTTCCAAACATTTAATAAGTTGGGCTTACCTTCTAAGGCATCTTCCAACTTATGAATAATGTTAAAATTGAAGTTGCGCTGATCAATAGCATTACGATGATACGAAGCCACCTTCGAGGAAGCGAACAAAATGGGTGTGCATAATTCCAGCATTTCCTTATCCGCAAAAGTTTTAATGATCAGCTCCATGCCAATTCCATTAAGATCTCCTACCGAAATACCGATTCGCGGTAAATTCATAGCCTCGCTCATTGTTGTGCTTTTAAGAAATGGTACATCAACCGAACCCCTACACCTGTGCCGCCTGTGCTGCGGTAATGATGGGCAGAGTTTAAAAAGGCTGGTCCTGCAATATCAAGGTGAACCCAAGGATAATCGGTGAATTTCTGTAAAAACTTACCAGCTGTTATAGCCCCAGCCTCACGGCCTCCAATATTTTTCTGATCGGCTATAGTGGATTTCAATAGCTCATCATACTCTTCCCAAAAAGGAAACTGTGCAATGCGCTCATAGGCCTTATTACCCGCGGATTTCAATTCCTCAAACACTTTGTCATCAGCGGTGCCCATAGCTACGATTCCATATTTTCCAATCGCAATAGCCGCGGCACCGGTTAAAGTAGCCAGGTCAAAAACCAATGCAGGGTTGTAATTCTTCGCATAAGCCAAGGCATCGGCCAGTAGCATTCTTCCTTCAGCGTCAGTATTCAAGACCTCAACTGTAGAACCATCATACATGGTTACCACATCCCCTGGAACATAGGCGTTATAACCCGGGCGGTTATCGGTTGCTGGAATCAAACCCACCACGTGTAAATCCAAACCCGCCTGAGCTATTGCACTTAGAGTACCAATCACCGCCGCTGCTCCGGCCATGTCACTTTTCATCGAATCCATAGACCCCGGAGTTGGCTTCAGGCTTAAACCTCCAGTGTCATATACCACGCCTTTACCCACCAATACTATGGGCTTTTCATTTTTAGCATTGGCAGATTTGTATTCTAAAATACTAAAAGTGGGAGGGTCTTGACTACCCCGGTTTACAGCGAGCAGACCTCCCATTTTTAAAGATTCAATTTTCTTTTTGGTTAGCACTTCCACTTTAAAACCGTAGCGCTCACCTGCCGCCTCCGCTTCTTCGGCCAACTTAGTAGCCGTCAAGTAGCTCAGGGGTTCATTAACTAGGTTTCTGGCCAGAACAGTGCCTTCTACGATGGAATGGAGTTCCTTGATGGTCTCGTCAGTCATCCCCTCAAGGGCAATTTCATTAAGGTTTTTGCTGTCTTCCTTTTTAGTGAAATACTTATTGAATTGGTACGATGCCAATGCTAATCCCTCAGCAAATGCGGTTCGTATAGCGTCAGGAGCCCCGGCGATGTACACAGATTCCGCCTTAACAGATTTAGCCATTTTACTAGCTAACACCCTCGCCTTTTCTTCCTTTTGAGTAGGGCGCTCATCGTCTTCTGTAAATGCGACACTCAATTTGGGGTCTTGGGGGAAATCTACAAAGGACCCGGGCTTTAAATGATCATTTAGGTATGATTTCTGCTGCTCACTTAGCGTCAAAGAGGCAACTTCTTCTAAAGATGAAATCAAATATATCTGGTGCTTATAGTCACTTGGGGACTGAGAGGAATTAAAAATCAACATAAGAATCTTTAAATTTGAGCAAAGTTACCAATTCGAAAGCGCGAAACATAAAGAAAAACCCAACACAATTCCCTGGTTTTTGCGTTATAAAGGTAGCACAGAAAAAAACCCTGCAATGAAAAAACTCCTATTGCTCTTATTCGTTCTAGCCATGAGCTTTTCAGCTCAGGCCACGCACAATAGAGCGGGAGAAATTACTTATCGCTGGATTAATGGATTAACCTATGAGGTAACCATTACTACTTACACTCGGGCTTGTGACTTGTGCGCGGATCGATGCGAGCTAGAAATTCGTTGGGGCGACTCTACAAGCTCCATTCTCCCTAGAGTTAACGGCGCTAGCCAGCGATGTGCGAACGCCAAAGACGGTGAAATCATTGATCAGGTTAACCGAATTCGCAAGAACATTTATATCGGCGTTCATACCTACGATGCTGCTGGCATCTATACCTTAGTGATGGAAGACCGGAACCGAAATGCTGGTATAAGTAATATACTGAACTCCGACCAAGTTCCATTTTACATCGAAACTGAGCTTTTCATTTCACCCAGTTTAGGGGCCAACAGCTCACCGGTTCTGACCAATCCGCCGGTTGAAAGAGGCTGTATCAATAAACGGTTTGAACACAATCCGGGAGCTTTTGACCCTGATGGCGACAGCTTAGCTTACCGTTTGGTTTTGTCTAGAGCTGAAAATGGAGACCCTATCCAGACCATTTATGATCCAACCTATGTGCAGGATTCCGTTAAAATTGACGGGCAAACAGGTCTATTATATTGGGATGTACCTAAAAATGTGGGGCAGTTTAATTTTGCCTTAGAGGTTATCGAATATCGGAAAAACCAACAAGGTCGATATGTGCGAATTGGTCGTGTAACAAGAGACTTACAGGTTGACATCGAAGACTGCGGAAACCTCCCTCCAGTAGTAAACCCTGTCGGACCCTTTTGTGTGGAAGCCGGAAGGAGTCTCAATTTTGCGGTTAGCGCTACCGATCCGGATAGTGACGACATTACTTTAACCAGCTTTGGCGGACCCTATGTTGCTTTGCCCAGAGCAAGCTTCCCAGATGTTACAGGTCCCTCACCGGTTACCGGTTTTTTTAATTGGAATACCTCCTGCGACTTGGTTCGAAAGCAGCCTTATCAAGTAAGTTTTAAAGCCACAGACATCCCTTCAGACCCATTCGAAGTTCCGCTTTCAGATATCTACGATACGGATATACTAGTAGTGGCCCCTGCTCCTAAAAACCCACAGGTGGATGCCGAAGGCCGCGCTCTGCGCTTAAACTGGGACCCCAGTATTTGCAGTCAGGCGGAAGGTTACCTCCTGTACCGGCGTGAAAGTGTTTATGGCTTCGTGCCCAGTCAATGTGAATTGGGGGTTCCGGCTTATACCGGTTATGAATTTTTAGACTCCCTCGATGGTGGTCTATTGGATACTACCTATTTGGATACCAATAACATCGAAATGGGCAAAGAATATTGTTACATGGTAGTAGCCTATTTCCAAGATGAAGCGCTGAGTTATGCCAGTGAAGAGTTCTGTGCCGCACTTCCGCTCAACCTTCCTTTAATGACACAGGTAGACATTAGCAGCACCGATCCGGTTAATGGAACGATTGAGGTAGCTTGGATTGCTCCGCCAGAGTTTGACAGCACCCTCTTTCCACCACCCTATCGTATGGATCTGTTGCGAAGGGTTGCTGGTGCGGGAAGCTTTAATGTTCTCAATAGTTTTAATGGACTGGTTGACGGAAATTTTAGTGACGCTAACCTCAATACCAGTAATGAGTCCTACGAATATCGTGTAGATCTATTCTCGGGCTCTAATGCTATTTTTGTGGGCTCTTCCGCCGACGCCAGCTCCGTTTACACAAAAACCAAAGGCCTGGATAAATCTGTAAAGCTTGATTTTGATTTCGATACGCCGTGGAACAACGAACGTTTTGTGATTTACCGCGAAAACCCAACAGGCTCCGGTAATTTCGATAGCATTGGTGAAAGTTTTATCCCTGAATATACCGACCAAGGTTTAATTAATGGTGAAACATATTGCTATTATGCTGAGGCCTTTGGTCGATATACGGCTAGTGATTCCCTTCCCAAACCGCTTATAAACCGAAGCCAAATTGCATGTGCCTCGGCCAGAGATACCATTGCTCCTTGTACGCCCATTTTAAGTGTTCGCAATGTTTGTCCAGACACTATCTACTTTAGCTGGATTTTAAACCAAAGTCCTGAGTGCGGAAATGATGTGTACCAAGTTAACATCTACTTCCGATCCGGCGAAAACGGCTTCGGCTCGCAGCCAATTTTGAGTATCCGAACCAGAAGTGACTCTACCATAAAATTTGTGAGTGACGCCTCCATATTTGGCTGTTATGCCATTACCGCCGTTGATGATGCCGACCAAGACCCTAATGGACAGGCAAATGAAAGTGCGCTTAGCGCAGAAGTCTGCATTGAATCTTGCTTTACGATTGGCTTCCCCAATGTCTTCACCCCTAATGGAGATAATTTTTCCGAAACCTTCTTGCCAACGGAGATTGAGCAAGTGCAGGATTTGGAAATTGAAATTTACAACCGCTGGGGGACCTTAGTTTACGATGCGCGCAGTTTAGAGGAGTTTATGTCCAATGGCTGGGATGGCACCGTTAAGGGCAGCGGTCAAAATGCACCAGACGGTGTTTACTATTACATTTGCCGTTATAATATTGAAAGTTTAGGTCCGGCTCGCGAACAAATTGCCACCGGATTCGTCCACTTATTTAGATAAAATAACAGATGTTTACGGGAATCATTGAAAGCCTTGGAAAACTAGAGAAAAGTGAATCTGAGGGCAGCAATTTACACCTCAGCTTTAGCTGCAATTTCACAAACGAGCTCAAAATTGACCAGAGTTTAGCGCACAATGGCGTATGCCTTACGGTGGTTTCTATAGACGGTCCGGTTTACACCGTCACAGCAATAGAGGAAACCCTTAAGCGAAGCAATTTAGGCGATATCCAGCTGGGTGAAAAAGTGAATTTGGAGCGTTGCATGTCTGCCAATGGCCGCTTTGATGGTCATATAGTGCAAGGCCATGTAGACACCGTAGGAGAATGTGATAAAGTAATCGAGCGCGATGGAAGCTGGGAATACTTTTTTAATTACCCCGAAAACACCGAACATATTACGGTTTCTAAAGGATCCATTACGGTAAATGGGGTGAGTCTAACAGTGGTGCACTCCGAGAGAAATCGCTTTTCGGTAGCGATCATTCCCTATACGCATGAGCATACTAATTTTCACCAGTTTAAAGTCGGCTCTAAAGTAAATTTAGAGTTTGATATCGTGGGGAAATATGTTGCGCGGATGATGGAGGCTCAAAATTCCTGAGCTGCTTTTAAAATTCCATCTTTAGATAAAAACCTTTCCGCTAAGAGAACACTGCGGTTGGCGTGAGGAACAAATTCATCTGGAAGATGAAGACTCTTTACCATGGCTCTAATTAGCCCCTCGGCCTTCATCGCTTTCATGCGGGCGCCAAAAGAAGCCTCAAAGGGGTTCTCATCAATGCATATCAAAGCCTCACAGTCTTTTAATTGCTCGGATAAATCGTCTTCTGGGAAAGGCTTGTAAATTGGAACATGCAAGTGTGACCAATCGCTTTCTAAAGCAGCGGCTTGCGCCGGATGTGCCATTGCGCCATAAGATAGAATTACCTTTTTACGACCTTGATCTAGCCACCAATGCGGGCGATAAGAGCGCCAGTTTGACTCCGCTGGTAGCCCCTCTTTAGCATATCGAATCCAAACTGAGTCTTGGTCTTGAAGTAAAGCCCAGTCTAACATTTCAGTTAAGGCTTTACCATCAGCAGCCATTCCAATTCGCACATTGGGAATGGAGCTAAGCAATGCCTGATCGAAGTTTCCATGATGTGTAGGACCATCAGCCCCGACTAAACCTGCCCTATCAATTAAAAAGATTACCGGAAGCTTTTGCAAAGCTACATCATGAATAATCTGGTCTATAGCCCTTTGGGCAAAAGTGCTGTATAAATGAACAATGGGCTTTAAGCCAGATGCTGCAAGGCCTGCTGCCATGGTAACTGCGTGCTGCTCGGCTATACCTACGTCTAAAACACGGTCTGGAAATTGGGTCTGAAGTTCACGCAAACCCGCACCAGCAAGCATAGCCGGACTAATCAATATTACCTTCTTATTGGATCGCATTACCCCTTCGAGGTGCTCTGCTAGAGCGGATTGAAACGATGCCTCTTCAATGGAGTGCTCTTCTTGAATTTCATAGCCTAATGCCTTTGTTGTTTTCACAATTAAAAACTTGGGCCCTGGGTAGTCTTTCAGCCTATTGAAGCCCTCTAAAATAGCCGCAACTTGGTTTCCCGACTCCACTTCAGCCACTTTGAAACCCATGGATACAGCCCAAGTAGAATAAGATGAAAAGGCTTGCAGTGCCCCAACATTAGCGTCGATGCTGGATTGATTATCATTTAAAATTACCCAGCAATTATAAGCTTGCTCGCCAATATAATTAAGCGCTTCAAAGGCCATTCCTCCGGTTAGGGCGCCATCACCAATGACAGCAATATTGTTTCGGTTTAAGCCAGATAACCGGTCTGCTTGACAGAAACCAGCAATGGCCGATATGGACGTAGAAGAATGACCTGCTCCAAAAGGATCATAACTACTTTCAGAGCGGCGGGTAAAACCAGCAATTCCTCCCTTTTTTCGATTAGTCGGAAACTCCTCCCTTCTACCTGTCAGGACCTTATGTGCATAGGCCTGATGGCCAACATCCCAAACCAAAATATCTTCAGGGGTATTAAAATAATAATGAAGCGCAATACTGAGTTCCACAACCCCGAGGCTGGACTTAATGTGACCGGCCTTTTCATCCGTCTCGTGCTGTATAAAAAGGCGAAGCTCTTCAGCAATTAATGCCAATTCTTGCAGCGTTAAGGCCTTTAAGTCTTGTGGACTATTAATATTTGAGAGGTGCGGATATTTCACAGCACAAAAGTACGCTTTGACAAGGGATCCTTAACAATAAAGGCCCCGGCTATTCGCCAGGGCCTATATCAACCAATTAACCAAACCTTTAGAATGTTAACCGCGCACTAGGGATCTCAACCAGCGGCTGAAGCGCTCCAGTAGTAAGTATAAAACTGGGACTACGATTAACGTTAAGAAAGTTGCAAAAACCAGACCAAAAATCACGGTCCAGGCCATTGGGCTCCAGAAGATTGAGTTGTCTCCTCCGAAGTAAATATTAGCGCCTCTACCGTCTAATAAGCCGATGAAGTCAATGTTTAAGCCAACCGCTAGAGGCATTAGTCCTAAGACCGTTGTGATAGCCGTAAGCAATACGGGGCGTAAACGAGTTTGACCCCCAATTTCGATTGCTTCAACCAGTTTCTTATCCTGCAACTCATCCTCACGACCCAAGCCTAGCTCTTCCTTCATTCGAGCTCGGCTTAATTCAATAAAATCGATAAGAACAATACCGTTGTTTACAACAATACCCGCCAAAGAAACAATACCAATTCCGGTCATAATCACTACAAACTCCATCTGGAAGATGCCTAGACCTAGGAACACCCCGATGGTACTAAACAACACGGTTAGGATAATTATGAACGGCTTTAAGGCCGAGTTAAACTGCGACACAAGAATGATAGCAATTAGGGAAACTGCGATCAATAATGCGGTACTTAAAAACGCGAAACTCTCCTCTTGCTCCTGCTGCTGACCCGTAAAAGCCAAATTGTAAGCATCAGGTAGTTCATAGGACTTTAGGGCATCTTTGATGGCATTATTAACCTCAGTAGGGTTGAAACCTTCAACCACATTCGAATATATCGTGATTAACCGCTCCGAATCGGATCTTTTAATAGCATTATAGGAATTGATGAACTCATAACTCGCAACGGCCGAGATGGGAACCTGAACGATTCTACCTGTCGCCTGCGAACGGAAAGTCACCAATTGATTCATTAAGCTCGCAACGTCGTATCGATACTCCTTCTTAAGGCGAACCTCAATCGGGTATTCATCTTCTCCTTCTTTATACTTGCTCGCTTCCGAACCATATAGGGCGGTACGTAAAACCAAAGCAATTTGCTGAGTACTTACCCCCAATCTCCTGGCGCGTTCGCGATCAATACGAACCAGCATTTCCGGCTTATTGGTTTCTAGGTCAATTTGCAATCCTTCGATGCCTTCAATTTTAGCATCTTCAATGGTCTTCTTTACATCATTGGCAGTTGCAATCAAGGTATTAAACTCGTTACCGGTAATCTCAATGTTGATATCGCGGCCTGTGGGTGGACCATTTTGCTCTTTTTCAACGCTAATTGTTACTCCGGGCAACCAGTTTACCAAGCGCTCAGTAACCTCTCTTTGTATATCGGTGGTACGAATACCTCCGCGATATTCATATTCCACAAAGGAAACCGTGATTCGGGCTTTATTTGGAGTGTTTTGCCCTCCAGCGGCAAAGTCATTCTGACTCGCCGTTTCAGCACCAACATTGGTAACCACACTTTCTACAAGCTCATCATATGGCTCTAGAATCTGATTTAACTCGGCCTCTACCTCCTGGGCAATCTCATCCGTAGCCAACACATCCGTGCCTAATGGAACCTCAACAAATACGTTAAAATAATTTGGTTCATTTACGGGGAAGAATACGGTTTTGGGGCTAGAGCCAAAGTAGAAAGCAACGCTAAAGATCATTAGGAATACCGTTCCAAGCACAATGGCCGCAGGCCTCCATCTACGCAAGGAATAAGCTAAACTAACCGCATATACCTTCTCGAGCTTTGGTAAAAGAACCTTTTGAAACCATTCAGATAATGGGTTTAGGGCATAGGTAAAAGCTAAAACCCCGGCAGAAACAGTTAAACTAAGATTGGCTAGGATTGTGGAATCCGCCGCGTGCAAGAGAGCACCCATGATGGCAAAAACTATAAACCAAGTCAATGCTTTACGGTGATCCTTATCGGCGTCAAAGTTTTGCTTCTTAATAAAGCTTGCCGCCACTACCGGGTTAATTACCAAGGCCACAAATAGAGAAGAGCCCAACACGATAATAAGCGTTCGGGGTAAATAACCCATGAACTCACCAATCAGACTATCCCAAAATAATAAGGGGAAGAATGCTGCTAGGGTGGTTGCCGTAGAGCTAATAATTGGCACTGCCACTTCTCCCACACCCTGCCTAGAAGCTTCAAAAGCGCTGAGGCCCTCTTCCGCAAAGAGTCGGTAAATGTTTTCTATAGTTACAATGGCATTGTCTACTAACATTCCTAAAGCCAGGATCAGTGAGAACAGAACAATGAAGTTCAAAGTATAACCCAGAGCACTCAGGGTTAGGAAGCTTAAGAACATCGAGAAGGGCACGGAAAGCCCAACAAATGTTGCATTACGCAATCCGAGGAAGAACAATAAGGTCAGGGTTACAAGGATAAACCCAAAGATGATACTGTTTTCGAGGTTTGCGATTTGATTTCGAGTTTGTTTACTCTGATCGTTAGTAATGGTAATGCGAAGACCTTCGGGAAGGTCCACCTTTTTTGCTTCTTTAATAATCGCTCGGATCTTATCCGTAGCATCCAGCAGGTTTTCGCCTCCCTTCTTAATTACATTTAAGGAAACCACTGATTCCCCATCCAATCTTGCAAAGCTTTCTACCTCTTTGTAGGTAAATAAAACATCCGCTACGTCTTTCAGGTAAACGATGTTTCCCTTTTCATGCTTTACAATAACATTGCGAATTTCATTCATGGAGGTAAACTGCGCATCTGTACGAATACTGCGTCGTGTTTTACCCAAAAGAATGTCGCCAGCGCCAATATTTATATTTTCTGAAGCTAGTGCATTTTGCACATCATTAAAACTTAGCTGATTGGCCTGAAGCCTTGGTAAGTCTACATTAATTTGAACCTCTTTCTCCTTGTCACCTGTAATGGTGGCCTCTGAGATTTCGCTTAGTTCCTCAATTTCATCTTGAAGAATTTCCGCATAGTCCACGAGGTCATCAATACTATACTCGCCTGATAAGTTGATGTTTAGAATGGGTACCCGGCTCAGGTCGATGTCCAGAACTACTGGATCCTGATCCAAATCAGATGGTAGGTCGCTTTTAGCACGATCTACGGCATCCTTAACATCTTGCAGGGCTTTCTCGGTATCTACATCGATATTAAACTCGACATTAATGATACTCGCATCCTGCACCGACTGGGAGTTCAGCTTTTTAATTCCATCCACCGACTTAATCTCTTTCTCAAGAGGTCGGGTAATTAAGTTTTCGATATCGCCGGGCGTATTGCCGGGATAGGGTGTTTGCACATAAATTAATGGAAAAACGATTTCCGGAAAAGACTCCTTTGGCATGGTGATGTAGGAATAAATTCCAAACAATACCAATAAGGCCGAGAGTATGAATACACTTATGCTGTTGTTCAGCGCCAGTGTACTTAGTTTAAAATTACGGTCTGTATTTGTAGCCATCCTAAAGCTTATTGCAGGTCAACTAATTGACCATCATTAATTTCATTGTAGCCAGCAATTACCACACGGTCGCCAAAACTTAGGCCCTTTAATACCTCCGTTTCCTCACCAAAGGATTTACCCAATTCTAAATAGGCCTTTTTTATGTGGGTTCCTTCTGCACTTTGAACCGCTAAAAAGACATAATCGCCTTTTAAATCCTTTTGAATGGCTAAACCGGGTACCACTAAGGCGGATTCCTTGGCATAGTCTTTCAGATTAATTTCAGCTAAAAGGTTGGGCTTAATTAAAGCATTGCCATTGTTCAAACTTACCTTAATGGTAAAGCTTCGGTTGGCAGGATTAATATACTGGCTGGTAAAAATCACTTTTTCTGACTGCGAAAGACCCAAAGCAGGAATATTTACCTCAACCTCATCACCTACTTTAACAGCGGTCAAATAACTTTCAGATAGTTCTGTTTCCAGTTCAAGATTACTTAAGTCTACCACCCTAGCTACTGGCGCGCCTGGGGCAACAAACTCACCTTCATTTACATTGATGGCATCAAGAGTACCGCTCACCGGTGCTTTCACGAAAGTATTCTCGTACTGCGCACGCACTTGCTTTAATCGATTTTCGGATGCCTTGAAATTTGTTTCAGCACTTAAGTATTCAATTTCTGAACCGATGCTGTCTTTCCATAAACGTGCTCTCCTTTCGAAGGTAGTCTTAGCTAATTTGAAAGCGGCTTTCGCTTCCTGCAATTGCCCTTCGATAAAATCACTTTCCAAGCGCATAATTACATCTCCTTTACGCACACGATCGCCTTCCTTAGCGGTGATCTCTACAACACGACCATTAGATTCTGCGCTCAACAAGACGTTCTCTTTACTGGTAATAGTTCCTGAAAGACGAACAAAGTGCTCGAATGGTCTTTCTTCAATAAGTAAAGCTTCAACCGGGACTAGCTTTTCAGCTTTTACTTCAGTTGTATCTAGCCTTGCAATCTGAGCCTCAAGACTATCAATAGTTTCCGTAAGAGATTTTAATTCATTTTGCTTTTCCTTCAAAGAAGTCTGAAGGCTCGCTAGGTCTTCGGGGTTTTGATTACATGCCACGAGGATCCCTAAAAATAAAATTGCGGATAGTTTTTTCATGATTTCGTCGATTAGTATTTGCCCAAAGCGTACTCAAGCGCTTCTTTAGCGTTTAATAGGTTTAATAATGCGTTGATGTAATTTCTTTCAGATTCGAGGTGTTGGTTCTCGGACTGAGTTAGCTCCAAACTAGAGCTAATACCCTCTTTGTATTTGCGAAGGGTTCTACTAAAGATGCGCTCGCTTAAGGCGCGGTTCCTCATTTGATTATTGAGGTTATCCATCGCAAAATTGTAATCGCTTAAAGCGCGCTGATACTGCAACTCGAGTTGCGTTTCCGTAGCTTTCTTGGCAATGGCAATTCGATCCAAGTCAATTTTTGCCTTTTGCACTTTGGCCTGTCTGCCTAAGCCCGTAAAAATGTTCCAGTTTAAACTAGCACCAATGGTTGTTCCCGGGATCCAATAGGTGTTGAAGTTAAACACATCGTTAAATTCATTGCCAAAATTGCTTTGCGAGTGGTTCACAAAACCGGCTAAGGTTGGGAAATACTTGGCTTTCTCATTAGCCAACTGCAGTTGAGCGCCCTTTTCTTGGGTCAGTAAAGTTTTGAAGCTTATGTGTTGGTCCACCAAAAAACTTTCACCGACAAGGCTTGCGTCTAATTTTACAGGTGCCAAAATTTCTTCCAAACTCGAGCTTAAAACTATCTGCTCTTGGAGGTCAATTCCCATATTAAACTTTAACAATTGCATGGCCAGGTTAACTTGTCGATTCGCATTGTTAAGATTATTGCGAAGGTTATTGACCAAAAGTTCAAGCTGACTAACATCTTGATCCTCCACAAAACCATTTTCGAAAAGCTTCGCTGTCTCTTTATAGTTCGCTTCTAATACCTCCAAGTTATTCTTTAAGATATCACGAGTTTGCACCGCCACCAAAGCACCGTAATACGATTGAGCCGTGTTTTTCCGTGCTTCAATCTCCGCCTCTTCCTTCTCCAGTCGCTTGGTTTCTTTTACCACTCGAGTAGCTTGTAGGGCCACAAAGTAGGACCCGTCCAATAATAATTGACTCAGCTGAAATTGAGCTTGGTTTTGATGGGAAACGCCAAATGCCACTGTTGCAAATTCGCCCTCTGGAGCATTTGGATCAAAGAATTGCGCCGGAACAGGTTGTTCTGGAATTTGAGCATTGTAGCTGTAGCCCCAAGAAGCTGAAATTTGGGGCAAGCCTAAGGCCGCCGTTTCTTTGATTGTTTTACGCGCTTTTTCATAGTCCAAAGCTTTGTCTAAAACCGTGTAGGCGTGCAAAGCAGCATAATCCTGCGCCTCCTGTAAGGAAAAGGCTTTGGTTTCATTTTGGGCAAAAGCGACTTGGCTAATTCCCAATGCCACTAATAACAAGAAGAGCATTTTTCTCATTGTGCTTTTTTTAGTGTTCTCAGTTTTTGTTCTAAATATTCGATTCCTTTTGGACTAGCAATTCCCCTCACGTGGTAAATGAGTATTTCGCGCATAACCTCATGTACAGGACGGTCCTTAAAGGGACCCATATCCTCTTCCATCATTAATTGGGCGCGGCTGTAGTACAAGAAAGTTACTACTTGATCATCCAGCTCATCTCGATAAAGTCCTTCCGACTTACCCTTTGAGATGTTGTGGTACATCATTTTAAAGACCTGCTCCCTTTTCATTTTATCAAGCATTCCGCTCACTTCAGGGTAATAACGATCTAGTTGAAACTGCATGCTGGGATCATGGCGTTCTATCGTTGTGCAAATCACATCATCCATGGCTAAAAGCATGTCAATTGCATTACCCGGATGGTCGAGCAAGGCGTCCATATTGCTTCTAATTTCATGGAACATGCTTATCACAGCCTGCTTAACAAGGTCCTCCTTATTGGAAAAATACTTGTATAAGGTCTTCTTTGAAATGCTCATTTCGCGAGCAATGTCATCCATAGTTACTGGTCGCAGGCCATACCTATTAAATAGCCCATGAGCAGTATTCAATATTTCTAACTCCATATTCTCCATAGCGGCGCAAAAGTAAAGCAAAGATTCTACTTGGAAACTATTAGAGTTTGAAAGTTTCTTAGTTTTAATGTTTCCTTAACATTGTATGGCTTGCGAATGGAAAATTTGTGACCTTTGCCGCCTGAAATTTGATCACCTATGTTATTGATTAAGGATATTCTTCAACAGCAACCTATTGGCTCTACGCTTAGCATTCAAGGCTGGGTTCGTACTTTTCGTAGCAACCGATTTATTGCCTTAAGCGATGGCAGTACCATTAAAACTTTACAAGCGGTAGTTGACTTCGAGAATTTCGACGAAGCCGAATTAAAGAGAATCACAACTGGGGCTGCCATTAAGGTAAATGGAGACTTAGTGAAATCCCAAGGCCATGGTCAAGATGTAGAATTATTGGTAAATAGCTTTGAGGTCTTAGGGGACTCAAATCTAGAAGAGTATCCGCTGCAGCCTAAAAAACACTCTCTCGAATTTTTAAGAGAGATTGCCCACCTGCGCATGCGCACCAACACCTTTGGTGCCGTGATGCGCTTACGTCACAACCTTTCTTTTGCTGTTCATGAATATTTTCACAAGCAGAATTTTTTTAACCTCCACACGCCGATTATTACAGGTAGTGACGCCGAGGGTGCTGGAGAAATGTTTAATGTTTCGATTCTCGATAAAAAGAACCCACCCTTAACTGAAGACGGTAAGATCGATTACAAGCAAGACTTCTTTGAAAAAGAAACCAATCTAACGGTATCTGGTCAGCTCGAAGCGGAACTTGGTGCCTTAGCGCTTTCTAAGGTATATACTTTCGGACCCACTTTTCGTGCGGAGAATTCCAATACAAGCCGCCATTTAGCGGAGTTTTGGATGATCGAACCTGAGGTAGCTTTTGCAGATTTAAATGACAATATGGATTTAGCGGAAGACTTCTTAAAGTATGTCATTCGCTTTGCCCTCGAAAATTGTCAAGACGACCTCGAATTCCTCGAAAAAAGACTGTTAGACGAAGAGAAGCAAAAACCTCAAAACGAGCGAAGCGCGATGCCTTTGCGCGAAAAACTTCAGTTTGTAGTTGACAATAATTTCAGACGGGTGAGTTATACCGAGGCCATCGATATCCTTCGAAACTCGAAACCCAATAAGAAGAAGAAGTTTAAATACCTCATTGATGAATGGGGAGCGGATTTGCAATCGGAGCATGAAAAATTCTTGGTGCAGCATTTTAACGCCCCTGTAATTTTATTTGACTACCCTGCGAAGATTAAGGCCTTTTACATGCGTCTTAACGAAGATGAGAAAACGGTGCGGGCCATGGACATCTTATTCCCCGGAATCGGCGAAATCGTTGGTGGCTCACAAAGGGAAGAACGCTATGATGTGTTAAAGGCTAAAATGAATGATTTCGATATCGATGAAGAAGAATTGTCTTGGTACCTCGATACCCGAAAATTCGGAAGCTGTGTCCATAGCGGCTTCGGTTTAGGCTTTGAAAGATTAGTCCTATTTGTAAGTGGCATGACCAATATTAGAGACGTGATACCTTTCCCACGTACCCCAGGGAATGCAGAATTTTAAGAAAGCGGCTTCGGCCGCTTTTTTTGTGTTTATAAGCATTTCGGCACAGGCTTTGTTAAAATGAAGCAAAAGCGGCAAAATTTTTGATAGACGCCCGCGAAAATCTTACCTTTCACCTAGTGATTTTGCACTATGCTTAAACAACAACTCAGTCAAAAGCTACTTCAAAAATTAAGTCCGCAGCAGATACAGCTCATGAAGCTTATTCAACTGCCGACCCTAGCTTTTGAGCAGCGCATCAAGGAGGAGTTAGAGAGCAATCCCGCTTTAGATGAAGGTCCGGAGCAAAAAGATAATGCCGATTTAGATGATGATTACAAAGTCGATGACGATTACAACCAAGAGGGGGATAGCATCGAGGCAGAGGACATTAATGTTGACGAGTATTTAAGTGATGATGAGATTCCAGATTACCGTCTTCAAGCCAATAACTACTCCGCTGATGACGAAGAAAGTAAGGTCCCTATTTCTGGCGGAAAAAGCTTTCATGAATTTCTAGTAGAACAACTAGGAACCTTTCCTTTGGAGGAAGAGGATAGTCTCATTGCCGAATACCTCGTGGGAAACATCGATGACGATGGCTATATCCGTAGAGACCTGTTAGCGATTGTAGATGATCTAGCTTTTACTCAAAACATCTTTGTGGAAGAAAGTCATTTAGAGAAAATTCTAAGGCTTATCCAAAGTTTAGATCCTGCTGGGGTTGGGGCCCGGAATCTTCAAGAGTGTTTGCTGTTGCAGTTGCGTCGAGAAAAATCAGACTACCACATTCGCCTAGCTATTGAAATCTTGGAAGATCACTTTGAGGAGTTCACCAAGAAACATTATTCCAAATTGATTCAACGTCTGGAATTGGATGAAGAGGACTTAAAACTGGCCATTGAGGAAATTACTCGACTCAATCCAAAACCAGGAAACAGCTCCAGTAATACCAACACTGACGTACAAGTAGTCGTTCCCGACTTTAATATTAAGGTACAAGATGGTCAGCTTGAGCTCACCCTAAATGGACGAAACGCTCCAGAGCTTAATGTAAGCAGAGAGTACCGCACCCTGCTTGAAAACTACAAACAGGACAAGAAAAACAAAGCTCAAAAAGACGCAGCTCTTTTTGTAAAACAAAAATTGGACAGCGCTAAATGGTTTATTGAGGCCATCCGACAGAGGCAGCAAACACTATTGCTAACCATGGGGGCTATTATGAAATACCAAGAAGACTATTTCCTTAGTGGTGATGAGCGGAAACTAAAGCCCATGATTTTAAAGGATATAGCTGATGAAATTAGCATGGACATATCCACCGTCTCGAGGGTTGCCAGTAATAAATATGTGTCTACACCCTACGGTACTTTTTTAATAAAGGAGTTCTTTAGCGAAAGCATGAAAAATGATGCAGGAGAAGACGTGAGCACACGGGAAATCAAAAAAATCCTGGAAGACTCAGTTGCGGAAGAAGACAAGAAAAAACCGCTCACCGATGATAAACTAGCGGCCCTATTAAAAGACAAAGGCTATCCCATTGCACGTCGTACCGTTGCAAAATATCGCGAACAACTCGATATTCCTGTGGCTCGATTGCGCAAACAACTCTAAGATGAACCTAAAGTTAGCTAAGGCGATTTCCGTATTATTTCACCCTGCTATATATCCCTTAGTGGGCCTGTTTTTTGTGCTTAAATACCTCCCGTATCACTACAACCGCGAAGTAGTTATTCTTTCTATGGTTTTGGTTTTTTGCGGCACTTACCTCATCCCAGTCCTTGTTAGTCTATTGTTGTACCGCTTTAAAGTAATAAGCAGCTTGATGATGGAAAAGGCAGAGGATCGAAGATGGCCCTATGCCGTAGGCACTTTGTGTTTCTTCTTTACAGCAAGTTTGGTTCAAAACGCGGGGCTTGCCAGAGAGGCTTACCTCTTTTTATTTGGAAGCACTGCAACCATTTTGCTGCACCTACCCTTGTTAAAGTATTTAAAACCTAGTGCTCATCTTGCCGGTTTTGGAGGCTTTTTAGGCCTGCTTTTAGCAGTGTCCGCTAAATACGCCATAAATTTATTACCCTTTATTGCCTTTTTTCTAATCCTGGGCGGACTCATAGCTAGTGCTCGTTTAGCCTTAAAAGCCCACACGGGAAGGGAACTTCTCCTCGGCTTTTTGAGTGGCCTTCTTCTTATTTTCTGCAGTGTATATCTACTTTAAACCCGCCCCTTTCGGAGCAGGCTTAAAGCTACTATCCACAAAATCGGATCTTATAAAGAGTTGCGTTCTATAAAGTTGCGAATAGTTCTGAGGTGTTTTACATCTAAACAAGCTTCATTAAATCCTTTGTAGGGAGATGGACCACTTAGGCGGATATACTCTAAGTCTTGACCTTCAATAAATCCTTGGTTTCTAGCTCTTGCCGCAAGAGGGTCCGTTCCAAACTGAGTAATTCCTCCGACATTCGGAATGCTGATCGTAAAACTTCCCACCACCAAAGTTCCGTTGACAAGTCGCGATTGATCATGGTTAATCATCATAAGAGCCGGTCCTCCTTGATCTACAAATGAAGAGTCCAATGCATAACCCAATAAGGAAATCACTCCACGTACAGAACTGCTGGCCCCAGGATTATCTTGATTGTCCATACCAGGAAAACGAGCCTCTCTCTATGGATGAGCGCTTCCTATTAAAGCTTAAAAGCTTGATTTTGGAAAAGCTCCAAGAGGAGGACTTCAGTGTTGAAGATCTTGCTAATGAAGTGGCCTTTAGCCGTTCGCACCTTTACCGTAAGATTCATGCATTAACCGGGCTTTCCATCAGCCAATTTATCCGAAACATACGTTTAGAAGCTTCCTGCGAATTACTCAAGTCTGAAGTTGCCACCATTTCCGAAATTGCTTATCGGGTAGGCTTTGGTATTTGATGATGGCACCTATGAGCTCAAATGGGTAGACCGCGGCGATTATCAGTTGGGTACCGATGGTCATCCAAACTGGCAGCCATCCTTTGGCTATTTCCGTAGCGCTTCAAATTTAGACAGCATCATTCATAATTCGGGTTTGCCATATCAGGAAGCTTACAAGATTAGTTTGGATGGAGACACCTTAGTTCGAGAACATCGACGCTATATGAGCATCGATGCGATAGAACATAATAATTTGGCTTATTGGAGCGCTGGTCAGTATCTCAATTACCGTGAAGTTTTCGTACGTGTTACGGATAATTGATAGCTTCTACAAACAAATAGAAGCCACTGATTGAAAGGCTTCAAACTGTTTATTTTAGGTACTTTTGCCCGAAATTTAAGACGGTCATGAGTCAGCAATTATCTGAACAAGAAGTTCAAAGACGCGAATCTTTAAAGGCTTTACGGCAAATGGGGGTGGAACCTTATCCTGCGGCCGAATACAAAGCCAGCCATTTTTCTACCGCTATCCTGAGTGGTTTTGAAAAGGATGAAAAAGAAGCTACTTGGGAAAAAGTAAGCATCAGCGGACGCATCATGACCAAACGGATTATGGGTAAGGCTTCCTTCTTAGATGTTATGGATAGCCAAGGCCGTATTCAAGTTTACTTAAATCGAGACGTCCTTTGCCCTACTGAGGATAAAGACCTTTATAATGTCGTTTTCAAACGTCATCTAGACATTGGCGACTTTATCGGTATCGAAGGAAAGGTATTCCGCACGCAGTTGGGAGAAATTACCATTGAGGCAACTAATCTTACCGTGCTAAGCAAATCTTTACGCCCGCTTCCTATTGTAAAGAAAGACGAAGAAGGGAATGTATACGATGCTTTCACCGATCCGGAGCAACGCTACCGTATGCGTTACGTAGACTTAGTCGTTAATGATCATGTAAAGCAAACCTTTATTACCCGCACTCGCATTATGAATGCGATGCGCGAATTTTTCAACTCCTACGATTATCTAGAAGTTGAAACCCCTATACTTCAGCCCATTCCAGGCGGAGCCGCTGCTCGTCCCTTTATTACGCACCACAACGCGCTAAATATTCCCTTGTACTTGCGTATTGCTAACGAGCTTTACTTAAAGCGCCTTATCGTTGGCGGCTTTGAAGGTGTATATGAGTTTGCTAAAGACTTCCGTAATGAAGGCATGGACCGTACCCATAATCCGGAGTTTACAGTAATGGAAATTTATGTGGCCTATAAGGACTACTTCTGGATGATGGACTTTACGGAACGCATGCTCGAACATGTTGTAAAAAGTGTTCACCATGGCGCTACCGAAGTTGTCCTTGGGGATCAAAGGCTTAATTTCCAAGCACCTTTTGCTAGGGTGACCATGCGTGATGCCATCCTTGAGCATACCGGTCATGATATCGACGGAAAGAATGAAGAGGAATTGCGGGTTATCTGCAAAGACTTAGGGATTGAAGTCGATAAAAGCATGGGAAAAGGTAAGCTGATCGACGAGATTTTCGGTGAAAAATGCGAGCCTAATTACATCCAGCCCACCTTTATCATCGATTACCCTGTGGAGATGTCGCCACTCTGTAAAAAGCACCGTGATAACCCGGAGTACACGGAGCGTTTCGAATTGATGATTAATGGTAAAGAAGTGGCAAATGCCTACTCAGAATTAAATGATCCTATTGATCAGCGCGAGCGTTTTGAAGAGCAATTGCGTTTAAGTGAGAAAGGTGATGATGAAGCCATGTTTATTGACCAAGACTTTATCCGTGCTCTGGAATACGGCATGCCTCCTACCTCAGGAATGGGAATTGGAATCGATCGCTTAACCATGATGCTGACTAATAATGCTAGTATCCAAGAGGTATTATTCTTTCCCCAAATGAAGCCCGAAAATAAGGCGGTGAAGAAAGTTGAGCTTAACGAAAACGAAAAATTAGTCCTTGAAATTCTGAAGCCCGAAACTCAAATGGAACTGAGCGTTTTAAAAGAAAAAGCTGGGCTATCGAACAAACAATGGGACAAAACCATAAAAAGCTTAGGAAAACTTTGCTTGGTTAAGGTTGTCAAAAAAGGAGGTACACTTATGGTGCAAAACACTTAAAAAACTTAATATTAAATCCAAAATAGCGTGCTAAAGTAACTTTTAAAGTCGTCACCAATTTCCTTGTGTACCTTAGGTTCTGCTTTCCTTATTGAAGCAGCAAAAAAAGAAAGTAAAAATAAAATAGAAGAAGGCAGGTAGATCAATGAAAGCATGCTCGAAATTTTAAGGGAATATGAGCAATAGATAAATGGATTTATTGTGTGTTCGATTAAACGACTTTAAAACAAGTCCAAAACCCTTTTTTCCTCGATAAGCAGATTATACAACAATAAGGAGTAGAGTCCTGTAGAAATAAAGCCACCCTTGGAGAGTGGCCGTTTTAATAGGTCACGCCATGGTTCCCGAGGTAGAAAGCTCAGGAATTTTCTTTGTTCCCTCCTGGGGCCTTGACCTAGATTATCATCTATCCGAAAAATGGTCGATGGGATTGCATAGTGATATGGAGCTCGAAAACTATCGTATTAAAGCCCAAGACGGCGAATCACTGGAGATTGTTACCCCATTTGTTGCCTCCCTTGATGTTTTTTATCGTTTAAATGACAACTTATTAGTTGGCTTGGGACCAGGACTTACTTGGGAAAACGCTACGCTACGGACTCTTGTGCGTATTGGTATTGAAGGAGAAGTTCCTCTCAATGATCGTTGGGAATGGACCCCTA
The DNA here is from genome assembly GCA_965658275.1 of Croceimicrobium sp. Taxonomy (GTDB): domain Bacteria; phylum Bacteroidota; class Bacteroidia; order Flavobacteriales; family Schleiferiaceae; genus Croceimicrobium. The sequence goes on along the minus strand of CBFHRN010000018.1, from coordinate 14,681 downwards.
CGATATACCTCGATCAAAGGATTGATGGCCATCAGGTTTGGACCATTGCGGTAGGAATTGCTCATTATCTGTAAAGGCTGCGAACAATCTCGCCCTTAAGCCTTTATTTTGTGAAAAATTAGACTTTTTGCAACTCTATCCGCCCGATCTAGCGCAAGCGCTCGACTTTAATTTTATCCGTAGGGAAGTAGCTAAATTCTGTTCCAATTTAAAAACGAAAGAACAGGCGCTCGACTTAATGCCCATCACGGAAGTTGATTCCATGAAAAATCGCATCGCTGAAAGTGATCAGATTTTAGCACTTCTATTATCGGAGGAAAGCTTTCCAAACGCCGAGTTTCCGAGCCTGGATAGTTTCATTTCAAAGCTTAGTATCAAGGGTCATGCTTTGCGGGAAGAGCAATTTGTGGACATCCGCACTACGCTTATCAATTATCGTCACCTTGAACGTTTTATTGAGAATAAAAAAGACCGCTTACCTGCTCTTTGGGAGCGCATTCAATTTTTACCTAGCGAAAAGTTCATCCTTGAAGAAATTGATCGAGTCCTAGACGAACGCGGGATAGTAAGATCCAATGCATCACCAGAACTAAATCGTATACGCAGGGATCTAGTCCGCAAGCGAGCATCGGCCGACCGTATTTTTAATCGCGTCTTGAAGAAATGGCGTGATAAAGGTTATATCGCTGATTTTGATGAAACTGTTTCAGAAGATCGTCGGGTATTAGCCATTCAAGCCTCCTATAAAGGACAAGTGCAAGGGATTTTACACGGAAGTTCCAATCGTCATAGCATTGCTTTTATTGAACCGGGTGAAACGGTTGAAATCAATAACGATATTGCAGAGTTACTGGAAGCTGAAAAAGAAGAAATTAAACGCATTCTGCGCGAACTTTCAAGCCTTATCGCTCCCTATCGAGATCATATTGAACAAGTAAGTGAGGCCATGCTCTGGCTTGATTTCTGCAGAGCGAAGGCCCTATTTGCCCAAAGAGAAGAAGCCTGTTATCCCGAAATACTGAATACCAAAAGAATTTACCTTAAAGAAGCCTATAACCCTGTTTTACGGCACTTCAATAAGGAGAAGAAAAAGGTAACCGTTCCGCTCGATTTAGATTTAGATTCCGAGCAACGAATCTTAGTGATTAGCGGACCCAACGCTGGAGGCAAATCATTATCGCTTAAAACAGTCGGACTCTTGCAAATTATGCTTCAAAGTGGCCTGGCGGTTCCTGTTCATCCCGACTCAAAATTTTGCCTTTTCGACCAACTCCTTGGGGATATTGGTGATGCCCAGAGCATCGAAAACGAATTAAGCACCTACAGCTCCAAACTTCAAAAAATGGAGCATTTCCTTACTTACACCGATTCATCCACTCTCTTACTTGTTGATGAGTTTGGTTCGGGTTCGGATCCTGAACTGGGCTCAGCCCTAGCGCAGGTCTTTTTAGAAAGGCTAAATGCCTATGGTGCCTATGGCATTATGACTACGCATTTTAACGCCATTAAAGCGTTGGCAGCCGAAACGGAAGGTGTCGTAAATGGGGCTATGCTCTTCGAACGAAAAACCTTTAATCCGCTGTACGAATTACAAATTGGTCAGCCTGGCAGTTCCTATACATTCGAGGTTGCCCAGCGCAGCGGAATTCCCAAACACATTATTGATGATGCTCGAGGTAGAGTACAGCAAAACACCCTTGAAGTTGATAAGCTTTTAGTTCAGATACAACAAGATAAAGTTGCCATCGAAAAAGTACGCAGTGCCCAACAACGTGAATTGCAAAAGCTCAGGAAGCTTGAAAAAGCACAAGAAGATCGCATCGCCAAGTTGGAAGAAAAAGTGCAGAAACACAGTCGAATTAATGAGGAGCAAGATCGCCTGATGTATTGGGGTCAGCGGTTCAATAAGTTGGTAGACTCTTGGATGGATCAGAAGAGCCAGAAGGATAAAAAAGAAATTGTGGCCCGCTTTATTGCTATGCTAAATCAACGTTCGGGAGAAGTTCAAAAAGAAGAGGGTCAAAGCCATCGCAAGGAAGTTAAGCATCACCAGCAAAAACTAGAGCAGTACCTGAAAGAAGAAGTCAAATTGGGAATGGAAGTTCGCATGATTGATTCAGGTATTAAGGGTCAGGTATTAGAAAAGCGGGGTGATAAATACCTAGTGGCTCTTGGTGGTAATATGACCAGTTTGCTGGAACGCGAAAAATTTGTTCGTGCCGATGCTGATCTTGGCAACAAACCCAAACGTAAAAAGAGGAATAAAAGCTTTGCTAAAAAAGGAGTCGACAATCAAAAAACCGCACCAAAAGAAAAGACAAGCGAATCCCCCAGCCCAAAAGCTGATCTAAGAACAAAAACCGAAAAGAGCTCTTCTAAACCGGCGAGCCCAAAAAATACAGGAAGACAAAAAGCTAGTCCTGCTAAAAACTCGAATCCAAAAAAGGACCAGGCTTAGATAGCGCTGCAATCCTTACATTTGAGCTTCAAACCAAAAAACACACATGGAAGAAGTAGTATCGGATATTCCATTGATCACTAATGACGCGGTGGTCTTTGGAATTTTAATGGCTTTGCTCTTGCTAATATTTCGCACCAGCGAAATGCCTGCGTTTAAGAAGTTCTACACCATCATTCCTACCCTCTTACTTTGTTACTTTCTGCCTTCGCTATTTAGCACCCTTGGAATCATTTCTCCCCATTGGATTGATGTGGAAGCGGCCAAGCAGCTCCTAATCGAACAAGGTCACGCGATGGGAGATATTAATAGCTTTAAAGCGTTTAAAAATTATGTGATCAACAATGAAATTGACGGTCATCTGCTTAAACCCTTTATGGGTAAATCGCAACTTTACTTTGTAGCTTCTCGCTATTTACTTCCCGCTAGTTTAATACTACTTACACTAAGTATAAATCTAAAAGAAGTGTTTCAGCTAGGTCCAAAGGCCTTAATCATGTTCTTTACCGGAACCGTTGGGGTTATTATTGGTGGCCCTTTGGCTATTTTGATTTTCAGTGCTATTGCACCCGAAGTAGTGGGAGCCGGTAGCGATGAAATTTGGCGTGGAATGACGACCATTGCTGGCTCTTGGATTGGCGGGGGCGCGAATCAGGCGGCCATGTATGAAATTTTTAGTGGTGATGAGAACCTCATCTCTGGTAAAATCTATTCGGTGATGATTACGGTGGACATTATAGTGGCTGAAATCTGGATGGCCTTTTTATTACTGGGGGTCGGTAAAGCGGATAGTATCGATAGGTTCTTTAAAGCAGATGCAAGAGCGGTAACCAGCCTCAAAGAGCACATGCAGGAGTTTTCCAATAAAATCGCTCGTATTGCCAGCTTTGTAGACCTTACCGTAATTCTAGGAATCGCTTTTGGAGCCACGGGCTTAGCACATCTACTAGCGGATACAATAGCACCCGCTATTTCTGAACACGCCCCTTATTTGGCAGAGAGATTCAGCCTGGGAAGCGGCTTCTTTTGGCTTATTGTAATTGCCACCACCGTAGGAATTGGATTGTCCTTTACATCCGTTCGAAACTACGAGGGTGCCGGAGCCTCTAAAATTGGTAGCGTCTTTATTTACATCTTGGTAGTTACCATTGGTATGAAGATGAACATTTTAGGGATTTTTGAAAACCCAGGGCTATTCCTTGTTGGCTTAACCTGGATGGCCTTTCATGTGGGCCTTCTTTTCATTGTTGGCAAACTAATCAAAGCACCCTTCTTTTTCCTTGCCGTTGGTTCAAAAGCAAATATCGGTGGCGCGGCTTCGGCACCTGTTGTTGCAGCAGCTTTCCACCCAAGTTTAGCACCAGTTGGCGTTCTACTTGCCGTACTGGGATATGCCTTAGGAACTTACGGTGCCTATATATGTGGAATTTTAATGCAAATGGCTGCAGGATGACAATGAAATTTATGGGGGCTGCCCTATTCGTACTAGGATTAATGCCGGTCGCAAGTGCTCAAGAAGATAGCACCGCTGCAAGTATTCGAGAGATTTACAATTTAGCGCTTACCGAACAACAAGGTTACCGCTGGCTTGGTGAACTTTGTGGAATGGGACCTCGATTTGCAGGTAGCGAACAGGCCACTTCATCGTTGCTCTACTTCAAAGCTAAGCTTGATTCCATGGGCTTTAAAACCAGTTTGCAAGCGGTAAAGGTGCCGCACTGGGTGAGGGGACCTCAAGAAAAAGCTTGGATTGTAGAAGGTATTGACGAAACAGAAATGGCAGTTACCGCTCTAGGCGGATCGATTGCCACACCAGACGGAGGTTTACGAGCTCCTGTTGTTGAAATCCCAAGTTTCGAAGCACTGGACACCCTTGATTTGGAAGGCAAAATCGCCTTTTACAACATTCCAATGGACCCCACTTATATCAATACAGGTTTCGCCTATGGTTCGGCCGTGAAGCAGCGTTGGGGAGGAACTATTGAGGCTGCAAAGAAAGGTGCCGTTGGAGTGGTCATCCGCAGCTTATCCAGCAGTGTCAATAAATATCCACACACTGGAAGCATGCGTTATGCCCCCGATGTAAAGAAAATCCCTTCGGCTGCCCTCAGCACGTATGACGCAGAACTTCTTCACCGAAGTCTAAAAGCAAACCCAGAGCTTCTCGTAAAACTTGAAATCCAAAGTGAGTGGCTGGACTCCAATTACAGTTACAACCTAATTGCCGATTTACCAGGAGAAGAAAGGCCCGACGAAATCATCCTGGTATCAGGCCACATCGACTCTTGGGAATTGGGCACAGGTGCCCATGACGATGGCGCCGGAAGTATGCATGCCTTGGAGTCCCTGCACCTGCTAAAAAAACTGAAATACCCCATTAAGCGTACCTTACGCTTAGTTTGGTATATGAATGAAGAGTTCGGCTTAAATGGCGCCAAAGTGTACGCCAAAGGGGCAAAAAAGATGAAAGAACGCCACGTTATTGCTATGGAAAGTGATGGTGGTGGTTTTACCCCGAAAGGAATAAGCATGCAAACCACTCCTGAAATGGTGGAACGCATTAAAGGCTACCGTAAATTACTCGAGCCTTATGGCATCTACCAGTTTTCGAGCGGCGGTTCTGGAGCCGATATTGGACAGTTAAAAAGCGATGACATTGTTTTAATTGGCCTGCGGCCCGACAGCCATCGTTACTTCGAAGTGCATCACTCTGCTCTCGATACTTTCGAAAATGTAAACCCAAGAGAATTTACGATGGGATCCGCCACATTAGCATCGTTAATTTGGCTTTTAGATCGTGACGATGTCTGTTTTAAGTGCGAGGAGTAAATTTTAATCACAGATTTTCAGTGCTTTATAAAAAAATTAAGGTTTTTTTTAAATCAGTATGAACCACGGCCGGTATCTGTAGTTATTTATGTCAGGTTAAGGTTTGGTTAATTGTTTTGATTTAGTTTGAAACAAGAGGGGAAGTTTCTGACACTTCCCCTTTCTTTTTTTTAGCCTCCTCGACTTTCAAGCGCAAAATGAGGTTTCGAAAAGCCTCTTTATTCTTTTTTGCCATTTCCAGTTTTTAGTAGGTACTATTTATGTAAAGGTTTGAAAACCTGAAGTCTAGTAAAAGAGAAAATAAATTTGAGTCTAGACCGGCTTGTTAATAAACTGTTAGTATAAACCCGCTTTTTTCTCATGTCCATGGCGGGATACAGGTTAATGCCCTGTAAAATAGCCTTTTGCGTTTGGATTTAACACTAACACTTTTTACCTTGTTGGCTCAAAACGAGGGGAAATATGGGATTATTAAACAAAATCATCCAATCGCGTGGGGGCGCGAAAGATGGCAGCCAAATTAGGCTAATCAACAACAAGCAGAGTGCACCGGCGATATCGTACAACCGACGAACTCTATTTAAGAAATTTAACTATCGCTTTCAGAGCTTAGAGTTAAACTCAGTAGCGAGCTAATTGCTCTAACTTTTCTTGTACTTTTTGAGCATTGGGAATCATCGTAGCTTCCAAAGTACTATTTAATGGAATCGCTGGCATGTTTTCGGCACCAATTACCATTACTGGAGCGTCTAAGCTTTCAAAGGCCTCTTGCTGAATCCAACCAGCTAAACCTTGAGAAAAACCATTGCGGCTAGGCTCTTCGGTTACTATTAGCACCTTATGGTGCTTGCGCACTCGCTCTAAGATGAGTTCTTCGTCTAAGGGATAAAGAGTTCTTAAGTCCAAGACCTCTACCTTATTATTTAATTCCTTGCGAGCCGTTTTAGACCAGTAAACTCCCATTCCGTAGGTAATTACCAAAAGGCTCTCATTAGCGGCCATGCTCTCAGTACTCGCCTCATAGGCAATGCGACCCTTGCCAAAAGGAATTACATAATCTTCGGAGGGCTCTACCGTTTTAGCGTCTTCGGTACCTTTAATCTTTGACCAATACAAGCCCTTATGCTCCAACATAACCACAGGGTTAGGATCGTAAAACGCAGCCTTCATAAGGCCTTTTAAGTCCGCCCCGGTACTTGGATAGGCGATTTTAATTCCTCTAATATTGGTAAGAATACTCTCCACACTTGAAGAGTGATATGGACCGCCACTACCGTAGGCACCAATGGGAACACGTATCACAGCACTTACTGGCCATTTACCATTAGAAAGGTAATTACTGCGACTAACTTCCGTAAAAAGCTGATTTAAGCCTGGCCAGATATAATCCGCAAATTGAACCTCAACAAAGGGTTTTAGCCCCACGGCACTCATCCCTACAGTGGAGCCAATAATAAACGCCTCTTGAATTGGGGTATTAAACACCCGGTCGTCTCCAAACTTCTGAGCTAAAGTAGCGGCCTCACGGAATACACCTCCCAGGCGACCTCCAACATCTTGCCCGTACAATAGGGCTTCCTTATGCTCCGTCATTAATTCTTGAATGGCAAATAGAGCAGCGTCTACCATTACGGTTTTATCTTTTCCAGCTGGGCTCCTTTCGCCTTTCTCCTCTGTTATTGGAGTGGGCTCGAAATCATGGGTAAACAAATCCTCTGGGCGCGGGTCCTCTTGCTTGAGTGCCTCTTCGTAATCTGCTTTAACAGTATCACCTGCCTCTTGATAAATTTTATCGAGTTCCTCCTCACTAAGCCCTTGCTCCAAAAGATATTGGTGCAATTTGGGATGCGGATCACGTTGGGCGTGCTCTTCCAAGTCATCACGGTACCACTCTTTTCGCACTCCCGAAGTATGGTGGCCCAATAAGGGTACTTTGGCATGTATTAAAAAAGGGCGGCGCTCTTCGCGCATTATCCCTAAGACTTCTCTTACGGTTTGGTAACTTTCTTCAAAATTACTACCATCAATACTTCGGGTTTCAATACCATGAAAGCCCTTTGCGAACTCCGCCGCATCTTGCGCTCTTGTTTCTTTCGCGTTTGCAGATATATCCCATTCGTTGTCCTGCACCAAGAATAAAAGTGGAAACTGCTTTAAGGCTGCCATTTGCAAGGCCTCCGAAACCTCGCCTTCCGTCATGGCTGCGTCGCCAATTGAACATACGGCAATCGCCTTTTCTTCTTCATCGGCTAAAGCCATTTTCTCACGATACTGAATCCCCATGGCGACACCAGCGGTTGGAATCGCTTGCATTCCTGTGGCCGAAGATTGATGTGGTATTTTAGGCTTATCATCATCCTTTAAACTGGGATGCGAATAATAGCTCCTACCTCCACTAAAGGGGTCGTTTCTTTTCGCAAGTAACTGCAACATGCAATCGTAAGGCCTCATGCCAATTGCAAGCAAAATAGAGTCGTCCCGATAATACGGCGACACAAAATCAAAGTGTTTAAGCTGTAAGCCCAATGCTAATTGAATCGCCTCATGGCCTCGTGAGGAAGCATGCACATATTTGGCCGTTATTTCCTTATTGGCTTCGTAAAGCTCTGCCATTTGTTTGGACATACTCATCAGGCGATAGGCCTTAAGTGCAGTCTCTTTATTTAGTTCTTTTGCTTTCGTTTCGAGGCTTGACGACATAGTAGGTGTTTTGCTAGGCAAATATCGCAAATGCAAAGGGAAGAGCCGCGTTGATGCAATGGCAATAAAAAAAGGCTACCCCTCGGTAACCTTTTTAAATAGAGCAGATTGCCCTAATTATTTCTTTGCGCCAAAAGCATAGCTAAAGCCAATGCTCAAAACCTGCTTAAACTGACCCCTTGGCACGGCCACGGTTAATGGGTTGTTATCGGTGTCAAACTTCACATCATGATCATAAATGTAAGCCAAGGTAATATTGGCTTTGATGTACTCGGTTACCTGGAAAAATAAAAGTAACTCACTGTTTACATCAACCAGAGTAGGGTCTTCGGCATAATTGCTAAAAAGATCCACCCTCGCCTGCAGGTCAATATTGTCCCATAGCTTTTTCTTGAAGGTAAGATTGACATAAACTCCTACTTCGAAACGAATATTATTCGAGTCCTTCACGCCAAAGGCTCCCGCTTCAGCAAGTCGGTCGACCATTACAAAAGTGGTTTTGGAGGTAAGTGGCGAAAGGTAAGCGGTAAGACTTTCATCTTTATATGCAGCACCAACGCTGTTTATTAAATAAGCCGGGGCCAAGAAGTCTGAAATACGCAAATCATCGCCCGATTCCCCAGGATTGGCAAAGCCCGGCGCAAATTGTGATCTAAAATTCAATAAAGCGGAATAATTCCACCGCTTACTCTTTTTATAATCTACACGAGACTCTAGCTCAATTCTGTCCTCCGTCTTATTAAAAATGGTATCCTGAAAGTTCAGGCCATATGCCAAAGTTAGGTTGTTATTCCAGCTCCACTTCTCGTTTGGATTGTAATTGGCGAATAGGTTTACCAGGGAATTCCCCGCTACAGAATTAACACCACCTGCTTGCCAGTTTGAGTAAGAAGCTTGTGTAAACTGTAGTCCGAAGTTTCCTCCCGTAGCCCAAGGACCCTTTTCCTCTTCTTCTTGTGCAGAGAGGTTAAAGGCTAAAGCAAGACTTAAAAGCAAAGACAATTTTTTCATTTCTATTTCTTTTTAAATGCTTGAATGGCGTTTCTAGTAAAGTCGGAAAGTACCAATTTTCCGGACATGGCTGCACGCTCCGCGAGCAAGCTATCCCAGTCTTCGGTGCCTCGCCAAAATACGCGTTTAAGCTCGGACATGGCTTCTGGGTTAAAGCCTTTTAAGCGCTCAATAAGTGCCGAAATTTCTTGATCCATTTCCTCAACCGTATCATGCAAATGATAGTATAGGCCTCGGTTATGGGCCCATTGTGCGTCTCGCCATTCTGTGGCATTAATAGCAAGCTCACTCATGCCGCTTAAACCTATTTTACGTTCGACAGCAGGACCCACTACAAAGGGACCAATACCAACAGCCAGCTCACTTAGCTTAACGCTGGCAAACTTCGTGGCAAAACAATAGTCCACCGAAGAGGCCAGGCCTACCGCTCCACCAACCGCTTTTCCATGCACACGTCCCACGATAAACTTGGGGCATTTACGCATGGCATTAATCACATTGGCAAAGCCGCTAAAAAACTTTTTCCCTTGATCTATATCTTGTATGGAAATCAATTCATCGAATGAAGCCCCTGCGCAAAAAGCACGGTCTCCAGCTGATTTTAGTAACAGAACCTTCACGGCCTCATTCTCACCGGCTTCGGTGATTGCCGCCGCCAATTCTGCCAATAATTTACTAGGCAAAGAATTGCTTAAGGGATGGTAGAATTCTATCGTCGCAAGTCCCTCGTTTAGGTCTGATTTGATATAACCTTGTTCTAATGCGTTCGCCATTTTTTGAGTTTCTTCTGATTCTAATTTTGAATTTTCATTATAAATGAGAGCCTCCTAAAGCCTCCAGCCATTGTCCATGAATTTTGGAACTCTCGACCTTGGTAATCATGGTGTGGTAATAGGCGTACCATCGAGTTGCTTCGGCCTTAGCCCTTCCGTGTTCTTGATCAGCACGCCACTTCGCAATACTTGCTTCGTCCTTCCAGTAGGATATAAAAATCCCTCCTCGAGGAGTGCTGGAAGATGAATATCCTAGATAGCCTTCTTGTTGCTGAGCCATCTCCATCATTCTTTCATCCATTTCTGGATAACCCTCTAGGTCTTCTGACTTCTGGGAAATGAAGATTACCGCAAAAAACGGTGCTTCTGGTGGGTCCTTTTGCCAGTGGCTTATCATTCTATTTACTCTGATCTACTTTCTTAACCATCGTTAAAATGGTAGCAAGAGCAACTGTTTCGCCTTCCTCATCGTAAACATCAACATTGAACTTTACGATGCCTTTAGCGATATCGTCTTCACTGCGCTTTTCTTGGTCAATTTTCTCCTTGACGGTGAATTTGACTCCGATGGTCATTCCTGGATAAACCGGCTTAGTGAAGCGGCATTCATCAATGCCATAGTTCAATAAAACTGGTCCCTTGCGTGGATCCACAAACATGCCCGCTGCTTTTGAAAGCACATAATAGCCGTGGGCTACTTTTCCTTCGAAAATGGTTCCTTCCAAAGAAGTGGCATCAACGTGGGCATAGAAATTATCACCACTTACTTGGGCAAAGCTGGCAATGTCTGCGTCGGTTACCGTATGACGATGGGTGTATACCGTATCCCCTACTTTTAGCTCTTCAAAATGCTGGCGGAATAAGTGTTTCTCTGTTTCGGGGCGACTCGCACCGGGTTGATATACTTGGGTAATCTCGGTAATGGTATCGGGGTGACCTTGAATCGCGGTACGTTGTAAATAATGCAGAACCCCGCGCTTACCGCCCATTTCCTCGCCACCACCCGCGCGTCCTGGACCGCCATGCGTAAGCAATGGCATCGGTGAACCATGACCGGTGCTTTCTTTAGCCGATTTTGAATTTAATACCAAAATTCGTCCGTGCATATGAGCCGCCTCTACTACAAACTCACGGCCAATTTTATCATCAGCAGTGATAATAGAACTTACCAAGGAGCCCTTGCCCATATTGGCCAATTCGGCCGCTTGGTCTAAGCCTTGATAAGGGATTAAGGTAGACACCGGTCCAAAACACTCAATATCATGAACGTCGGTATTCTTGAAAGGATCTTTGTTTAAGAATAAGGTCGGGCTCACAAAAGCTCCTTTATCCTTCTGTGCACCTACTACGTCAAAATCGCGTAAGTCGCCATAAACCACTTCTTGCGACTTTTTAAGGCGCTCAATATTCTCTTGCAAACGCTCCACTTGAATTTGTGAAGCCAATGATCCCATACGGGTTTTTTCATCGCGAGGATCACCGATAGTCGTTTTTTGCAAACGAGCCGTGAGCGCTTCCTGTACCGCCTCAATTTTATCCTCTGGCACTAAGATTCGACGTACCGCGGTACATTTTTGACCTGCTTTTGTGGTCATTTCTCGATGCACCTCCTTCACGAAGATGTCAAACTCCGGCATACCGGGTTCTACATCAGGTCCCAAAACAGAGGCATTCAATGAGTCTGCCTCAAGATTAAAGGTTACCGAACGGCCAATAATGTGCGGTAGCGCCTGTAGCTTTTTACCTGTGGCAGCTGAGCCCGTAAAGGTTACCGTATCTCCCGTTTGAACGTGATCAATAATCCCGCGTCCCAATCCGGTTACCAACTGTAGGGCACCCTCAGGTAAAATTTTAGACTTGATGATTTCTTTAACCACATGCTCGGTTAAATAAGAAGTGTGTTCCGATGGTTTCACCACCGCTGGAACGCCGGCCATAAGGTTCACTGCAATTTTCTCCAACATACCCCATACCGGGAAGTTAAAAGCATTGATGTGCACCGCAACACCGCGTTTAGGGACCATAATATGATGCCCAATAAAGGTTCCTCCTTTTGATAAAGGCGCAGCCTGTCCGTCCACATAATAGGGAAGGTCGGGAAACTGGCGGCGTAATGAGGCATTGGCAAAAAGGTTTCCGAAGCCACCTTCAATATCCACCCAAGAGTCAATTTTAGTGGCTCCTGTTTTAAAACTGGTTTCGTAGAACTGGTTTTTAATTTTAACCAGATGTAAGGCCAAAGCCTTTAGCATGCGGCCGCGCTCTTGGAAAGTCATTTTGCGTAATGCAGGGCCTCCTACACGACGTCCGTAATCAAGAATGGCCTCATAATCGAGACCCGCACTGGAAACAATTCCAATGGCATCGCCGTGGATGGCGTCGTAGGCTATGAGTTCTTCGCCTTGTCCATCTACCCACTCTCCTTGTACGTAGTTCTTTATTTTTTGCATGCTGTGCTTTTTTGAGAGCGCTAAAGGTACGGCGAGCAAAAGGGCTTTACAAGTTTTCGCCTTTCGGCAGATAGGAAATAAGCCTCCGGTGTTTTAACCCGTTTCCTCTATCTTTGGCGCACAATATTTCCGGATGAAAAAAGTCATCACCTTTTTTGCCTATTTAGTCATCATTTTATTCAGCCTCTCTGCCTTTGGTTGGATGGTTAAACATGTTACCAAAGGTGACAAGGATTTTGGGTCTGGGCTCTCCATGGGTCTGGATTCATTTGTTAGTTTCCTAGATCTCTTCGAGCAGTCAGTAGAAGAAGTGCAAAAGCTTCCTGAAACCTTTGTTCCAACTCCCGCAGACTTTGAACCTATTAACAATTTAAAGGAAGATCTTATCGTCCTTACCTCTTACAGCAACCCCAGTAAAAACCGAACCGTCGAGATTCGCAACCTTCTAAACGATGAGGTTCTTCATAGCTGGGATGTGCCTAACCCCCACCAAGAGCATGATCGTATTATGGATCCGCTCTTACTTCCCAACAAAACACTTGTGTACTCCTACAATGGGGTTACTGGCGTCCGCGCTGTGGACAGTCTTGGGGAAGAATTATGGAAGCAGGACACCATCGCCCATCATCACAGTATGAACCTCGATAGTGCAGGTAATATTTGGGCATGTACCTATACCAAAGAAAACGGTGGCTTTATTATTTATAAGGGTTTTTACCATCTAGACGGTCGCGAGCTGGCCTATATCGACAATACGATATCTAAAATTGACGCCGAAACCGGACGTATTCTTTTCCACAAATCAATTACCGAAATTCTCGTAGAAAACGGTTTGGAAAACATCCTTATCAAATCCAATAACTCGGATGACCCCATTCACCTAAATGATGTACAGCCTGCTTTAAAAACAACAGACTATTACCAAGAAGGGGATTTGTTTTTGAGTTTCCGTAATATCTCCGCTATTATCCACTACCGCCCTTCTAATAATAGCGTTTTGCGCTTATTGGAAGGCCCCTTTTACAGTCAGCATGATGTAGATTTTCTCAACGATAGCACGATCTACTTCTTCAACAATAATTCGCAGACCTTATGGTTGGGAAGGGCTACTACTTGGCGAACTGCTGATAAACGCATTAATGCGGGTGATTTTTATTCCAATGTTATGGCCTACGACCTCAAGAATGAGCGTTATTTTTATCTCAACAAGGAGGCCTTTGTTACCAATAACATCTTCACTTTTACAGAAGGCATGTCTGAGCTTTTACCTAATGGAAGCCTTTGGGTAGAAGAACAAAACAGCGGGGTTTTATGGGTGCTCGATGGCGAAGAGGTGATTTATAAAAATGTTCTGCAAAGCCAGCACGAAGGGCACCACCACCTAAGTAACTGGACTCGAATTTTAAAAGATTATGATCAGCAATAGCTTATTCTACATCGGCCCTGGCATGGGGGCAGGAACCCTAATCTTAGTTTTGGTTATTTCCGCCATCGTGGCTTTTTCCATTGGCTACATCATCTGGCTTAAAGCCAAGAAGATTTTCAAGAAGAAAGACTAATGCCCTACTACCTGCTCTTGGCATTTGGGGGCTTATGGGCCGTTTTGTTTTTGCGTGTTAACCGCAAGTGGCTTTATAAGGTCGCCCTTAGCAGTGTAACAGTGCTTGACACGATGCTAAGCACCAAGAGCGATGATGAAAAACTAGAAATTCTTCCAAAGGCTACTGCTCGACTCGTAGGTTCATTAATTCTGAGCCTCCTCCTCATTGCAGTCGCAATTGGAATTGGTTATATACCCTTCGGCGCGAGCGAATATTTATTTGGCCCGTCACCTAGTCGCCCGGCCTGGCTCGAAATCACCGCTCTGTCCTTGGGGGCCTCGGTACCTTTCTTCCTGCCTTTTCGAAGAGGGGCTAGTAATTATTCGGAGCTTTCCATCTTGCTGCACCGACTGGTTCTAGATCATTACTCCATCGGAAAGAAGCTCTTAAAGCGAGAGCTTAAAAGGCAAAAAAAAGGGGGCATTGAAGTAAAAAATGACTACCTCATCGTTTCTGGGTTGGCGCGCTCTGGCACCACTTCATTGATGAACTTTATTGCTCAAAGGCCCGAGTTTAGTAGCCTATCCTATGCTAATATGCCTTTCTTGTTGAGTCCTAATTTATGGGGTAAATTCTATAAACCTAAGTCGGGGGACGAAAAGGAGCGTAGCCATAAAGATGGCATTAAAATTGGCTTGAACTCTTATGAAGCTTTAGAAGAATACTATCATAAAACCGCAGTCGATGATAAGTATATTTCGGAGAAAAGCTTAAATGAATATGCCCTTTCGGCTGATGAAGCCGCTGATTATCTTCGCTACCAAACCGTAGTTCGGCAGAAGCCTACAGATATCTATTTGGCCAAAAACAATAACTTCCTTCTACGCTACAAAAGTCTACGTTCGAAGAATAAGGACTT
>CBFHRN010000017.1:0-36235 GCA_965658275.1 Croceimicrobium sp. | reverse complement strand
GGCCCCGAAAATGAAACGACCACCTGTCAATTACACATGCGTAAGTTCAATGATGGAGATACCATTTATATTGAACCATGGCGCGCGAGCGCTTTCCCAGTAATGAAAGACTTAGTGGTAAATCGCGATGCGATGGACCGCGTTATTCAAGCGGGTGGTTTTGTATCGGTAAATACTTCGGGTAACACCCTAGACGCTAATGCTATCCCGGTACCTAAAGCCGATGCCGATGAAGCCTTTAATGCTGCAACTTGTATCGGATGTGGGGCCTGTGTAGCTGCTTGCCCGAACGCCTCTGCGATGCTTTTTGTATCCGCTAAGGTTTCACAGTTGACTTTACTCCCTCAAGGAAAGGTAGAGGCGAAAGACCGCGTGCTCAATATGGTAAACCAAATGGACTTAGAAGGATTTGGTAATTGCTCTAATGTTGGCGCTTGTGCCGAAGAATGTCCGAAAGGCATTTCTCTGGAAAACATCGCCCGCATGAACCGTGAGTATCTTTCAGCGAGCATTACCAGCAACAAATAAGACTGGAATAAACTTTATTTAAGGCCTCGACTATAGTCGGGGCTTTTTTTAGCTCTAACGGCAAATAAACTAATTCATGGAAAAACACGTTCTTCAATCTGTAAACAGCTGATTACCTGAATACCTTAAGAAGCTCTTAAAATCCGCTTAATCACCAATAAGTAGCACATTAATACTTATTTTTGCTCCCCAATTTTAGACCCCTTGCCAGAAGCATTAGTTGTCATACCCACCTACAATGAAAAGGAGAATATCGAGCGTATCCTACGCACGGTGTTTTCGCTGCACACAGATTTTCACATTCTGATTGTAGATGATAATTCACCGGATGGCACCCAAGACATCGTAAAGCACCTACAAGGGGAATACGAGCATCGCCTGTTTTTATTAGGACGAAAAGGTAAACAAGGCTTAGGCACAGCGTATTTAGCCGGTTTTACTTGGGCATTAGAACGGGACTACCAGTACATCTTCGAAATGGACGCCGATTTCTCCCATGACCCTAATGACCTTGAGCGTTTGTATACCACCTGTAAAGATGAAGGCCATGATATGGCGATTGGCTCTCGTTATGTGAAAGGCGTGAATGTGGTAAACTGGCCCATGAGCCGGGTGCTCCTCAGTTATTTTGCTTCGCGTTATGTGCGCTTTATCCTAGGTATGCCCATCGAAGATACTACGGCTGGTTTCGTGTGCTATCGGCGCGCTGTTTTAGAAAAAATGAACTTCAAAAAGATTCGATTTGTAGGCTATGCCTTCCAAATTGAAATGAAGTTTATTACTTATAAATTTGGTTTCAAGATCAAAGAAATTCCGGTGATTTTCACCGACCGTAGCCTCGGAGAATCAAAAATGACCTCTGGGATTATTAATGAAGCCGTTTTCGGCGTTTTAAAACTCAAGCTTCGCAGTCTTCTTGGAAGACATCAATAAGTTAAGGATCCATGAAAAGGAAGTTTTTAATTAAAAACGGACGCCTCGTAAACGAAGGCGAAATCACGGAGAAGGACATTTATATTGAAGATGGTCGTATCGCCATGATCGACAATCACCTTAATCAACGGGATAGCGACACCATCGTTATTGATGCTGCTGGGAGCTTCGTACTACCTGGTTTAATCGATGATCAAGTGCATTTCCGCGAGCCTGGTCTCACCCATAAGGGAACAATTTACACCGAATCACGCGCAGCAGTCGCCGGCGGTGTAACCTCCTTCATTGAACAACCCAACACCAAGCCTGCAGCTACTACTATTGAGAAGCTGGAAGAAAAATACGCCATTGCTGCCGAAACTGCTTGGGCCAACTATGGCTTTAATATGGGTGGAGCGAATGACAATATTGACGAATTACGGAAGATCGACCCCACCAAGGTTCCCGCTGTAAAGATCTTCATGGGCAGCAGCACGGGTAATATGCTTGTGGATGATGAGAAAGCCTTGGAAGCTATTTTCTCCGAGGTTCAAATTCCAGTGATCACCCATAGTGAGGACGAAGAAACGATTCGTCGTAATATGGCGGAAGCCCAGGCAAAATATGGTGATGATATCCCCATGGAACTGCATCCTGAAATTCGCAGCCGAGAAGCTTGTATCAAGTCTTCTACCCTAGCTGTGGAACTCGCTAAAAAGCACAATACACGTTTACACGTATTCCATATTTCGACCGCCGAAGAATGTAACTTATTCGACAACAGCTTACCCTTAGAAAAGAAACGCATTACGGCAGAAGCCTGCATCCATCACTTATGGTTTAGCAAGGAGGATTATGCCAGTAAAGGATCGCTTATCAAGTGGAACCCTGCGGTGAAAGAAGTGCATGACCGCGAAGAGATTCTGAAAGCTGTACTTGATGGTCGTATTGATGTTTTGGCTACCGATCATGCTCCGCATACCCTAGAGGAAAAACAAAACCCCTATACTTCAGCCCCAAGTGGTGGTCCTTTAGTGCAGCATTGGTTGCCTGCCCTGATGGAATTCGTACGCGACGAGAAGATGAGCATCGAAATGATGGTTCAGAAAGCGTGTCACAATCCAGCTATTCTCTTCAATATTAAAGAGCGTGGTTTTATTCGTGAAGGTTATTTTGCTGATATCACTATTGTAGACCCTAGTCGTCCTTGGAGCGTTACGAAAGACAATATTCTTTACAAATGTGGCTGGTCTCCTTTCGAGGGAAATACCTTCCGCGCACGAGTTAGCCATACTTTTGTGAACGGTGCCCTCGTTTATGAAAATGGTAAGGTATTGGAAAATCGTGCCGCACAAAGACTCGAATTTGATCGTTAAAAACTGGTATATCTTCTTACTCGTCTTCGGGCTAGTTGCTTGTCAGGCGCCTCAGGCTCCTGAGAAAGAAACACCTCTACCCGATTGGGTTATTCCCGAAGATAAAATGACCGACATCTTGTTAGATGTTCATATTATTGAAGGGGCCCGAATTGGGAAAAAAGTTTTGGGCGATAGTCTCTATGCCTTAGACCACTACAACAAGCTTTGGGAAAAACATCAGATCAGTAAAGAGCATTACGATTCTTCTTTTGACTTCTATTGTCAAAATGCAGAACGTATGGACCGCATCTATGAAGATGTGATTTTAAAGCTCAGTGAAATTAGCAGCGAACAAGCAGCTACTTCTCCAAGGCATCAGGACGAAGAAGAGGAAGAAGAGGACGATTAAGAGCCCTGATCTTTAAGATAGCATTGCGCAATAAAGGCAATACTCTCGGATATATCTCGAAATTCCATACCCAAAACCGCCTTGGCTTTCTCATTCTGGTAGTAATAAGCATTTAAAGAAGTGCGAGTGGTTTCTTTGGTTACCAAAGGACGCTTCCCTGTTAGGGCACTTTTTATCGCTTCCCATCTCCAGGCTAAAGAAGCCATCCAAGGCTTGACCTCAATACTCGGAGCCGGTTTATTCATCGCCACAGCAATAGCTTTAAAGACCTTCTCGTAGGTCCAATTTTCCGCGGCGATTAAAAAGCGTTCTTTAATATCCCGCTTTTCTTCTAAAATAAGCATGGCCTTAACCACATCCCGAACATCCACAAAAGCATTTACTCCTTTGGTGTAAAATTTAAAGCCCTCGGCCACATTTTTAAACAAGGCCGCCGAGCCACCATTCCAGGTACCGGGTCCCAAAATGATGCAAGGGTTGACCATTGCCGCCGACAAACCCTCCTCAATACCACGCCAAACTTCCAACTCTGCAGCATACTTACCAATCGCGTAGTTGGAGTTATTCTTGCTTTCAACCCAGTGACTCTCTTCATCAAATTCTTTCTGGCCGGGCTTACGACCCAAAGCTGCAACAGAACTTACGTGTATAAATCGGGGTAAATTGAAATGAATCGCAGCATTAATCACATTGGCGGTCATTTTAGCATTGTCGACAACAAGAGACTGTTTATCCTTGGGGGTAAAGCTTACCAAAGCAGCGCAATGGTAAAATACCTCGGATCCTTGCATGGCTTGATCGACATCAAAAGGATCCAAGAGGTCCGTCTCAAGCCATTCTAACTGCGACTCGTATTGGGATAGCTGATCACCGTAATAGGCGAAAACTCGTTCTAGGAGACCTTTATCTGAGCTGGATCGATGCAAAGCGCGCACTTCTTTTCCTGCCATTAAAAGCGCCCTTACCAAATGTGATCCTACAAGTCCAGTTGCTCCGCTTACGGTATGCCGCATTGAAAATCTTTTTGCGAATCTAAGCAAATATCAAATCCCCTTAAATAATGCTTTGCTAAAGCAATCTAAGCCCTAATTTTGTTGCCGACAAAAGTAAATGATGAGCAATTTCGTAGAAGAATTACGCTGGCGCGGCATGTTGCACGACTCCATGCCTGGAACTGTAGATCAATTAGCCAAAGAAATGACCTCGGCTTATGTAGGTATAGACCCTACCGCCGACTCTTTGCATATCGGTCACCTTGTAAGCATCATGATGCTTAAGCATTTTCAAAATGCGGGACATCGACCGATTGCTTTAGTGGGAGGAGCCACGGGAATGATTGGCGACCCTTCTGGAAAAAGTAAAGAACGTAATCTCCTAGACGAGGCTGCTTTGCGTCACAATCAAGAATCGATAAAGGCTCAATTAGCGCTTTTCTTAGATTTTGACAGTGAGGCCCCGAATTCGGCCAAGTTGGTGAACAATTACGATTGGATGAAGGACTTCAGTTTCCTTGATTTTATTCGGGATGTCGGCAAGCACCTTACCGTAAATTACATGATGGCTAAGGATTCGGTTAAGAAGCGCCTTACGGGAGATGGAGAAGGTATGTCCTTTACCGAGTTTACTTACCAATTGGTTCAAGGTTACGATTTCTTGCACCTTTACCGCGAATACAATTGTCGCTTGCAAATGGGCGGCTCCGATCAATGGGGTAATATCACCACCGGTACGGAATTGATTCGCCGTAAGGAAAGTGGCGAAGCTTTTGCCCTTACTTGTCCGCTTATTACAAAAGCCGATGGCGGCAAATTTGGTAAGACAGAAGAAGGAAACGTTTGGCTATCTGCGAAATACACCAGCCCTTACAAGTTTTACCAATTCTGGCTCAATACCTCCGACGATGACGCGGAACGATATATAAAAATCTTTACCATGTTGGGTAAGGAAGAGATTGACTCTTTGATTGCAGAGCATAAAGAAGCGCCTCATCAGCGCAAGCTACAATCTAGATTAGGGGAAGAAGTCACAACGATGGTTCATGGTGCGGAAGCCTTGCAAAGAGCCATCAAAGCCTCCGAAATACTATTTGGCAAGAGTACGGAAGAGGATTTACGCGACTTAGACGAAGATACTTTGCTAGACCTTTTCAAAGACGTACCTCAATTTGAATTGAGTGCGGCCGAGCTCAGTGATGGAATAGAAATCGTGAGCTTCTTAGCCGAAAAAACCAAGATCTTCCCTTCCAAAGGAGAAGCACGCAAGATGACCCAAGCGAATGGGGTCAGCATTAATAAAACGAAGGTTGGATTGGAAAAGGAAATGACGACCGCGGATTTAATTTCTGAAAAATTCATTCTAGCCCAAAAAGGGAAGAAGAATTATTATCTCATAACTGTAAACTAAAAAGAAAGGCCCCAAAACGGGGCCTTTCTTTTTTATAATGCTAGATATTTATAAATCAATTCCTCCACCTTCTCTTTTTGGGAGGCAGAAGCCTTAAAGAGGTATTGAATTTTGAATTCACCATCTTCCCAAACTTCCTTTACTTTGGGTAATTTAACTTCATGATCGTTCGTAATCACCGCATACGGAGTGGCTTTACCACGGAAGACCATAATTAATCGAAAATCTTGTTGCTCACGAGTGGTTTTATCCTTTTCGTATATCACCCAAACGTTATATTCTCCTTCGTTCTCGTTTACTGCTTCATTATTGGCCCATAGTTCCGCAAACATTTCCTGCTGCTCGGTTCTGTTTTTGGTGGCCATTATCTTTCCCAGTTGCTCTTCTGGCACCGAGCCATCTTCCAGTTTGGTTTCAAAAACATATCCCTGAATTACAGCACGATACCTATCCTCACCACGGAAAGCGGGAATAGTATCTAATTCATAAAGCTTTAAATCCAGCGTGCTCTTTCCTATTTCCTCTTCATCGGCATTGTGAAGTCCTGCCCCGGCTCGAAGACGGCCTTCTGATATATCGGAGGCCTTTAGGTAAACAAGCTTTCTCGCCTTGTACCAACCATCTTCCGCTTGATAGGTATAAAGGTGTTCTCCTCCATCTAGCTCAAAGGCTACTTCGCCTCTGGCTTTATCTAAAAGCTGAGCCCTTTCCTCTAAGAATTGAGCCTGGCTTTGCCCTGCAAACCCTAATAATAGCCAAAGAAATACTACACGCATAGACTTTTGTTTATGTGAAGATAACGATTGTTGCGGCCCATAGGTTAGCCGCCCACCATAAGATTACAGCCCCGTACTTCAGCGCGATCAAAGCGACCCAAAATCTCGAAGCTACCATTTTCATGAAGCCGGCCCAAATCTTGTGTTTCAATAAAGGCGCAGGAATCCAAATTGGCAAGATCGATGATATTGATCCCGCCACTTTTACCCTTTCTTGCCCAACTAAAAGGATCCTCCATCTCTCGGATGAAAACCCGCATGGTTTGGGAGCATTCGAAGAGACCCTCACCCGCACTGTAAGCTTGGGAAAAAAGCTCCGTCATCCCGTATTCGGAATGGATCGTCTTTACTTGAAAGGCTTCTCTAAGAATCTGATGGAGATCCTTGCGCAGGATTTCTTTTCGCCGACCTTTCATACCCCCCGTTTCCATGATCACCATTCCCGATAAGTCCTGCGGAAAAGATTCTGCCAAGTCCCAAAGGGCAAAACTCACCCCTAGCAGCAATACTTTACGACCTTCCTCTTTTTTCCTTTTAAGAACATTCGCGAGTCCTTCTTGGTCCTGCAAGAAAAATCCAGAATCTTCATCCCTTGAAGCTTGGATAAAGCGATCAGCCATGCGCACCAAACTCGAGCCTTTTCGCTCTAAATAGGCCGGTAATAGCGCTAAAACTGTAAAGTCTTGTATTGGACCGTAAAAGGATTCGAAACCTCGATCACAAATAGCGTCATATAGGTTTTCGCTGTAGACCGCATGTTTACTTTGACCATAGCCACCGGTACCTGAACTTTGAAAGAAATAAGCTGGCTCCTCCTTAAAAAGGGATAGCCGCTGCGATTTAAAAAAGTCTATGGGTAAAAAGGGAATTTCATCGACTTCCTTTATCTGGGCCGGAGACTTTCCTAAATGCTTTATCCATTGGGCATAAATGGGATTGTACTGCGCCTGCAATTGAAAAATCGCCAAGGCCGAGCTTTCAAATTCCAACTTTTCGCCTTTGAAGAGCGTTTCTTTTATATCCGAATAAGCGGAAATTTTTTCTGCTTCTTGTACGTTTGTAAACATATGCACTTATCAAGAGCTAAAATACTACTCTCCATCGGCATTTTGTTCGCATTGATTGCTTGTGAACAAGATCAAAAGTTTGATGACATTCCAAACTTACAATGGCGCAAGGCCAGCCTGCGTTATTTAGGCGATAGCGCCGATAATCGCAGAGTGGTGGATCTCACCATGTATTTTACGGATGGAGACGGGGATATCGGCCGTGAAGGGATGTCCAGCTCGGACACCTGCCAATTAAGTAATTACGATCGTTTCTTGGAGCGCTATGACCTTTTCATTTATTATTACGAAAAAGTGAATGGGCAATACCGTGAAATTCCCCCCATTGATTCCTGTTTTCCTTTCCACAATATTTTACCTGACCTAATGCCTGAGGGGCAGAACAAAACCTTAGAGGGAGACATCACCACTCCTTTTGATTATGCTAATTTTCCCGCCAACCGGAATGCCGATAGCATTCGTTTTGAATTGATGTTAATTGATCGTTCCGGCAATAAAAGTCCTCGAATCATAAGTGACCCGATTGCGATTGACTAATCACTAAGTTGACTCTGTAGAAAAGTCCGACTTACATTAGAAGCATGCTCGGAGATGCGTTCCATTTCTGCCAATAAATCGGCGTAGTACATCCCACTTTGAATGCGGTATTTTCCTTTTTCTACTTTATGGATATAGTCCGTTTTGAGCTTGCTAAATAAGTCGTTTACCTCTTTCTCCATGCGTTTGGTATCCTCCAAACTCTGAGCCCCTGAACTTAAATCGACATTCTTAACCATTAAGTCCAAAGTACGTGAAACCAGTTCCGAAAGCTGCATAACATGATTTCGCATATCCGGGGTAAAATAGGCCTTCTGCTCTTTGCGGTGGGTAAGATTTCGACTCACCTCAAGGTAGATATCGCCTATGCGCTCCAAATAATTAGCGACATGGAGCATCCCCCGCACTTTACTAGTGCCTTCGGAGCTTAACTCACTTTGGCTCAACTTACTCAGATAATTCGAGATCTCTACCTCCATTCGGTCCGAGATATCCTCATACTTCTGGAGCTTTTTCACATGGGATTTGAGCTTACGCTCATCCATTTCTGTGATGAGTAAAGGAATATACTTGTAGGCCTTTCGGATAAGGTCGGCGAATTTAACGAGCTCCTTTCGCGCCTCCATAATTGAAAGTTCCGGAGTAGCCATTAAGCTGGAGCCTATGTAATCCAAACTAAAAAGCTCATCCTCACTTCCCCTAGAAGGCACCATCCAAGTAGCCATCTTTACCAAGATCCCTACTAGGTTGAAAAACAAAATAAGATTAAAAAGATTGAAAAGGGTATGAAAAAGGCTTAATGCCAAGGGAATAGCCGCTGTTGTCTCGTAGGGGTTTCCTTGTTGAAATATGAGTCCGCTTAAAAAAGCGATGAAATCTAGAAAAAAAGGAAAGAGCAACAAAGCCCAAAAAACACCCAATACATTAAAGAGAAAATGGGTTCGTGCACTGCGCTTAGCGTAAACATTCCCAACTACTGCCGCGATATTTGCGGTAAATGTGGTACCTATATTCTCCCCTAAAATAATGGCCGCCGCTAAGGGAAAGCTAATTAAACCATCTGCAGTAAAAACGATGGTTAAAGCCATAGCTGCCGAAGAGGACTGAAGCATAAAGGTGGCTACCATTCCAAAAATCACAAAAAGGCTGGTGATACCTAAATTGTGCAAATAATTGGTTTGGCGGTAATCAAATTGGGCTAAAAAATCGAGAATAACCTGATTATCCTGCCATGAGGGCAAAGCATCGCGCATAAAAGAAAGACCAATAAACAAAATAGCAAAACCGAAGATTGCTTCTCCATAGAGTCGCAATCGTTCCTTCGACAAGAAAATCATTGGGAAAGCGATGGCTAAAATGGGTAAACTTAGTGCAGATATGGAGAACTTGCCCATACCCAGAAGTGCCACGATCCAAGCGGTAATAGTAGTACCCAAATTGGCGCCCATAATGACACCCACCGATTGCTCCAAGCTAATAAGGCCCGCATTTACAAAGCTTATAATCATCACCGTGGTAGCCGATGAAGACTGTAAAATCCCTGTTAAAGTAAAACCCGTAAACACACCCAAACTACGATTGGCAGTCATTGCGCGCATGGTTTTACGCAAACGGGCTCCGGCGAACTTTTGAATAGACTCGCTCATGACCTTCATCCCGTAGATGAAGAGCCCCAAAGCCCCGATGAGGGATACTATGTCGAAAATTAAACCAGACATTTTAGTAGAAAAGGGACTCCCGCATAGCAGGAGTCCCTAGAGTAAAAAATATAATTAAGTTTTATTTACTTACTGTACAATCAGCTTACGAACGACGGTTTGCTTATCTGCTGTTACCTTAATCATATATACTCCAGCAGGAGTTTCGCCAAGGTCAATGCGAATTTCAAGTTCCGTACTTATCACTTGCTGCATTAAAGCGCCATTCAGATTGTAAATTTCCACCACCTTCTCCGAACTGTTCGCACCTTGAATGGTAAATACACCATTACTTGGGTTCGGGAAGAGGCTTATGTTATGACTTAAAATATCTTCTAAGCCAATTGCCGACTGATTACCAGGAGAACCTACGTCTCCGTTCTGAGAAGTATAGGCTCCATTGGTTCCATCTACGGCTACACCTACTAAAGCGCCTTGATTATCAAATTCAAGACTGAATCCGGCTTGCACATCAGAAGCTGCAAAGCTTACACTCGACACCAATCGACCACCATCATCGTATAGGTTTACTTCGTCACCACCGGCATTTAGATCGCTAAAGCCATTATCAAATTCGTCATTAGTGTTTAAGATGATGAGTCCTTGGCCATTTTGTTTCCACTCAGTTTCCCAAGCAGCCACATCGGCGCTGGCCACATCTACCATAAGGGCAGTACCCCCCGCTGGTATTTGAACGGAGCTTCCAACGGTGTGGAAGTTGGTGCTGCGACTGTCGTCTGCCCAAGCAAATCCATTAAGGTCAATCGCACTGGTACCCATATTGCGCACTTCGAACCAGTCTCCATTTACCGGAGCACTAAGATTACTGCTTGGCATAACTTCGCTAATGTATACCTCTGGCAATGTCACTGGGATAATATCATTGGTATCGCGAGGGAAGATTTGATAATTGGCATCGTAAGGTGCGCTGTTATCAAACTGCCCACCGGCACCAATTACATCGAAGTAACCTGTTGGAGCAGGCGTACCATCGATGTCGGTATCGCTATCAATACGCATCACTAAGGTATCCTGACCATTGGTAATTTCCATGTTAACGCTAGAACCAGCAAAAATGGGCCAAGTGCTAGGGTCTACTAAGTAATAACCGTTTAAGCGGATGTACTCACTTTCCGTATCCTCACCTAAGCCATAAACTTGCTCAGGCTGTTTCAATGCTACACCACTTGCTAAAAGTTTAATGGAATCCACCTGCAACTCGATGAGCCCGTTGTAGAATTCAATATGACCAATAGCACGAATACTATCGCCACGGTTTACTTGATAACCGCCGGGCTCATCCACAAAGTTGAAGATATTCATGCCCCCAGTATTGTCGTACATGTAGAAGCTGTATCCATTATTACCATCGAAGTCGTCGGTAAATACGGTACCTACTAATTTGCACTGTACACCTAAGGAATCTGGCTCCACATTGGCATTGACGCCATTGATTTGCGAAATGGTATAGGTCGGAATATCATTATCAATAATCTCATAACGTGCAGAATCCACATTGCCTACACTTAAACCCGCGGTGGTTCCTAAGATCAACATATCGCCATATTCATTTCCTTCGGTGATGGCGTCATCGATAATCGTGGCATTGATGGTCACGGTATCGGAGCCAGCAGGAACGACTAGACTTAGTAAGCCGGTAACAGGGTCAAAAGCGGGTGCAAAAGTCACATCAGCTGAAGTTAAACCCGGACCTGGGTTAAAGGCCATGTACACCGTATCCGTGCTCACGCTAGTAGGTGTAATCACTAAGTTAATTCCTACTGTGCCAGCTGACTCTAATTCAGCTCCAAAGGCCACTTGGAATTCTACAGTAGGGCTTGTTGGAGTTGTATTCACACAAGTACTAGTATGACTTCCAAAGAAGCTAAAGGTATTACTTGGGTTTACTGTCCATTCGGTAGCACCGATGGTCCAATCTGTTTGCCCTCCAGTAATGCTTGCATTACGCACCAAAGTGTGATTAGCCGTAGAGCCGGTGCCTACCGTCCAAGAGAAACCTGGGTCTACACCAATAACCCCAATGATATCCAAAGTATCACCCATTACGGTATCTACTAAGAATAAGGCATCGTCACCATTAAAGTGAGCCACACTTGGGAAGGACAAAGAGGTATCCGCTACTGCCAACATGCTAGGGTCCGATAGATCGGTAGTAACAATGTATACATCGCCACTCGCTACCGTTCCACTTAAGTCGAACTCGTTAGTGAAAGAACCACCATTGCCGCTTAAGTATACTTTGTAAGGCCCTAGATCGAGGTTAGACTGCGTAGGGTTGTAAATTTCAAAACCTTTGTTGTTTGAGCTACCTTCGATATACTCAGAGAAGAAAGGTTTTGCACATGGATTGGCAGGAGCTGCGGAAGGAATGATATCATTGGTATCGCGTGGGAAAATTTGATAACCTGCATCGTAAGGAGAAGAGTTATCAAATTGGGCCCCAGCCCCAATCACATCAAAAATACCGGTTGGCACGGGTGTTCCGTCGATGTCGGTATCACTATCAATACGCATGGTTAGCGTATCCACCCCATTGGTAATGGAAACATTTGAGGAGCTCCCTGCCGCAGGCCATTGCCCCGCATTAACCACCGAGAAACCATTTAAGCGAATGTAATCGCTTTCAGTGCTTTCGTCTAGCATTGAAACCACACGAGGAGCACGAAGGCTGATACCTGTTGCCAAGGTTTGAATCGAGTCTACCTGGATTTCGAGCAGACCATTAAAGAATGCGATATCCCCAAACACTCGGATGGAATCACCACGATTTGCCTGGTAACCCCCTGGCTCATCTACAAAATCGAATACATTGATTTCTCCGGTATTGTCGTACATGTAAAAACTGTAACCATTGTTTCCGTCGAAGTCATCGGTAAACACAACGCCATCTAAAGCGCAGGTTACGCCTAAGGAATCTGGAGAAAAAGTGGCGTCCAAGCTATTAATTTGAGAAATCGTGTAAAGCGGTACCCCATTAATTACAGTAGCTGCTGGAAGAATATCATTGATATCGCGCGGGAAAATTTGATAACCCGCATCATAAGGCGATGAGTTGTCAAACTGTGCCCCAGCACCAATAACATCGAAGGTACCACTAGGAACAGGGGTTCCGTCTATATCCGTATCACTATCAATACGCATGGTTAAGGTGGTCGTTCCATTGGTAATGCTCACATTGGAACTACTTCCTGCCGATGGCCACTGTGAGGGCGTTACTACGCTAAAACCGTTTAAACGGATGTAATCACTTTCTGTAGTTTCATCCAAGGTCGTTACCACACGGGGGGCGCGAAGCGCAAGGCCTGTTGCCAAGGTCTCGATAGAATCTACCTGAATTTCAAGAAGGCCGTTAAAAAACGCTATATCCCCGTATACACGGATGGAATCGCCACGAGTAGCTTGGTAGCCACCGGGCTCATCCACAAAATCAAATACATTGATTTCACCGGTATTGTCGTACATGTAAAAACTATAACCATTATTTCCGTCGAAGTCATCGGTAAACACAACTCCGGTAAGCGCACAATTTACACCTAGTGAATCTGGTGAAAAGTTCGCATCAAGCCCATTGATTTGCGAAATGGTGTAGTTCGGAATGCTTACCGCTTGGTTGAAAGCTTGTGAAGACGATAAAATAAAATCGCCTGCAGTACCGCCGGTGCCATTAGCAAAATTAACCGCCGTGTAAACGGTAGCGGAAGCCGGAGGATTAGCTCCTGGGTTCCAATTAAAGGTCCAAGATTTGGTTCCACCAGAAGCACTGGTGCCACTGATCGTATGAGTTACATAAGAACCGCTAATTTGAGCGCCGCTTCCTGGAGAAGAAATTGTTCCAACATGACCGGCCGCATCTTCAACCGATGCCGAAAATCCGATGGTAGATGTTCCGTTATTCGCGGTAATTGTAATGGTATAATTAGTATTGGCTTGGTAACCACTGGCAGGAATGGTACTCGTAATCGATACCGACTTAGTACCTGCAGTACCACCGCTATGGCAGCCGCCACCGCAGGTATTACCATTAGAGGCCGGTGATCCTGTGCGACCTTGTGGGGCGCCACCAGAATTGGTAAAGCCTTGAAAACTGATCATTAAAGCCGCAAGCGTTGCTAGCAAGACCGATATTCTTCTCTTCATGATTTATGAAATTTGTTGGTGCAAAGAAAGCCCCTTAAGCATGAGCTTTCTTTAATTCTATATTGTCTAAAAATTAAGTATCGAAGTTAAGAATCTTCTCAAAATCAATTAATAAAAGCTATAAGTATATCCAATCGAAACGGCAGTCCCCGGATTTAAACGGGTAAATACCTGAGCATTCGCTTCATAAGCTTGGTATAAACTTTCACGAACGTCATTTAAGATATTGGATACCTTAATATTAATGGCCGATTTTCCTTCTTCACCAAAGGATTTGTTAAAAGTGAAGTTGAGACTATGGAAGGGCTCCGTATAAATATCGGGCGCCAAGTTACCCCCCACAATTTCCAAAGTACGGCCCCGTACATTATAGAATAAACCGGAGCTAAGGCCATTATCTCTACCGGTATAGCTTATACCTGCATTAACAATATAAGGAGCCTGACCTGCCATGGCCCTTGTGCGCTCGATAGTTTGACCGTCACGAGCGGCCCCAGACCGAGCGATAAACTCAGCATCGGTCATATCAATTTGGGAATAGGTATAAGTAAAGTTTCCAGAAATTGCAAAGTCCTTCCAGCTTTCACGAACAAAGCCAAGATTCTTACGCAATTCAAATTCTGCTCCGTAAAGTGTACCATTACCCACATTTCGAGGTTGGAAGTCACGCAATGCAACGGGAATACGCACTAATTCGATGGGTGAATCAAAAGACTTGTAGAAGGCACTAACCGAAACAATGTCGGCCCCATCCAAGAAATATTCCCAACGTAAATCGAAGTTATTGATACGAGTGGCCTGAAGGTTTCCATCCCAATCGCCATACTGGAACAATCCTCCGTTGAAAGTACGGTTAGAGATAGGATCTAAGATCTGAGCGAAAGACAATTCCTTAAAGGAAGGGCGCGCGATGGAACGGAAGTAAGAACCACGAAGGTTCATGTCTTCGGTAATGGCATAGATTAAGTTCGCCGAAGGAAACAAATCAAAGCCATCCAATACCAATTCATTCACTAAATTATTTCCGTTTGGATCGTTAGGGTTTTGTGCAGCCACCTGATCACGACCGGTATGGCGTTGCTGGAACAATTCAGCTCTTAAGCCCACCACAGCTTTCAGACCTTTCAACGGAACAAATTCTTCCGAAACATATGCTCCGAAATTATTAACGTTCGATTGGTATTCGTTAGGGTTATTGTTACCCGCCAAAAGTTCTGGGTTATAAGCTAAGTTTCCGTTCGGGTACAAAGAGTTGTCGGTTAAAACCGCATTGGGATCGCCCGAGTAAACAATAGAGGCACCGCCAAACTGCTGCAAATTGTAGCGGAAAATACTGTAATCGCGGTACTTGAATACATGGCTTAATCCAAACTTTAATTTGGCGTCCTCCCCCATCAATTGATGCGGACGACGCACGTCTACTTTGGCCACTTGGTTTACTTCGTTCAAAAAACGCCAGATACGGCTAGGTAAACCTCCTTCACCCGGGTCGAAAGTTGAATCTCCACGATCAATAGAGAATGCTGTCTTACGAATATCCGGATCTTGAATAGTTGATAGGGTTGGTGATACTTTCCACTCTAACTCCCAATCTCCACCATCGATGTAATGCTCACCAGCAAATAAAAGGTTGGTAACACCACGTTGATTAAATTCTAAGTTATTAGAGAACGCTTCGTAGTCTGAAACCTGCGCTGCACCATCATTGGCAATGATGTTTAATTGTGCAGATTTAGATACCGCATTCTGCAAGTGCATGGCGGTAAATTTATACTTCGAGGCTAAGGTTTTATAGGTAATCCCTCCTAGCGCACCTAAAAGAATATTGTTTTCTGCTACCACTCCATTTTGCGTAGTTGCTTCTACCATTTCGAACTCATCGCTAAAACGAGAACGCTGGTATTCACCGAACTGAATATCGTCGTATAATACCCGAGAGTTGTCGTAGGTAGCTGAGAAAATGTAGCCTAGTTTATTTCCGCTTTCTAAAGTTTTCTGATCACCCATGGAGATACCTAAGCTGTAATCCATTAAGCTGGTTGAATTATCCGCCCCTAAAGTGGAGCTAAAATTACGGTTGAAGGCCGCTACTTCAGAATTTGGGTCAAAAAGAGGAAGGGGTCCACTACCATTAGGATCCGGAATAGCGCGGGTACCGTCGTCAAAACCTAAGAAATCGGTAGAACCGCCCTCATAAGTGAGGTAATTGGAGTTGAAGTGCATCGAAGGATTGTAAGAAACACCTACAGATACATCCAGAATCTTTTTAGTAGGAAATTCTTTGGTTTCAATATTTACCACACCACCCGTAAAATCAGCGGGTAATTCGGCTAGGCCCGACTTAAGAACGGTAAGGTTCGAGATTAAATTGGTTGGGAAAATATCAATCTGCATGGAGTTTTTATCTGGGTCTAGACCTGGGATATCTACTCCATTGAGCATCGTTTTAGTATAGCGGTCACCTAAGCCACGGACATACACGTATTTACCCCCTTCTACCGACACCCCGGTAACTCGTTTGGCAGCATCACCGGCATCGGAATCACCTGTTTGACGAAGTTTCGCCGCCGAAACTCCATCCATTAAGTTAGTCGACTTCCGTTTAACAGTCACCAAAGCAGCTTCTGAATTTCGCACAGTTTCGGCCGTAATGACTACCTCCGCAAGCTGGCTACTGGCAGGCTCTAATTTTACAGGATCAATAACAGTTACTTCGCCGGCTACCACCACCACATCGGTAATGGTAAGGGTAGTCATTCCTATAAAACTAAGCTCTAATTGATAAGTGCCAGCTTCTGCGCGAAGCTCGAAGTTTCCATCGAAATCAGTAGTGGTTCCGTTCTGCGTTCCTACAATTACAGCATTAGCACTGAACAAGGGATCTCCATTTTCTCCGTCAATAATTTGACCCCGAATAATCCCTTTTTGAGCCAAGATTAAACTTGGTAAAGCGAGCAAAAGAACGGTAAGGGTGGACTGAAATAATTTCATGGCGTAATCGCTAAAAAAGATAGTGTTAAAAGCTACAAAAGCTTGCCCCAAAATTGGGGCAAGCCTTTATAGATAAATATGTGATGCTGATTATAAACCTAAAGAGCTAAGAGCACCTGAAGCACCAGCCCAAGCCCAAGAGAATGAACCTGCAGTTGGTCCAACCGTGTTCGCATTAGCTGCTACACTAGTAAGGATAGTCGTAGGTACACCTTGGAATACTGAGTCAGCAACCGCACCAGCAGGAAGAGTGTACTCCCAACCAGCGTTGTTACCAGTACCGTCGCCACCGAAAGAAGATACACCGTCTTTGTAATCCACATCGATACCGAAGAAGTATACATTGCTTACACCAGCGTTAGTGTTACCATCCCAATCTACTAGGTCAGAGATAGCCGAACCAGCGTAAACCACACCATTGTTAAATTGGTGAGTACCGCGATTTAATGAACCTTCTGGTCCGTCTAATTCGAATGCAGATCCGTCGGGAGCAACAACGATGAAGTCAGAACAGTTACCGATCCAATCTTGATCCGTATCTAAAGCGTCATCACCACAGTTCCAAACCACTACGTTGTTCAGGCTTACAGATCCACCGAACCACTCGATACCGTCGTCTTGGTTCGCTACGATTTCGATGTGATCGATAGTAGTACCTGAACCAACACCACCCATGGTAAGACCGTTGATTTCGTTACCATCTCCGATGTTAGCACCACCATGACGGATAGATACGTAAGAGAAAACTCCGCTGTTGTCCGCGTCGTTAGTACCACCGTAAAGGGCGTCTACAGAAGTAGGGATACCTTCGATCTGTAATTCAGAAACGTCTTGATCGTCATCATTCTGAGCAGAGATTTGTGCCTCTCCTAAAATGATAACACCACCCCAAAGACCGTTATTAGTTGGATCCATGTTAGGCGACTCGATCATTCCTGGCTCGATATCATCAGCAAGAGTTGTGAAGATAATAGGAGCAGTTGCACTACCTTTAGCATTGATAGATCCGTTACGAGTTACGATAAGTGCTGAAGCAAAAGCACCTGAACCTGGAGAAGCTTTGATGATAGTACCAGCTTCGATAGTTAAGGTCGCACCACCTTCAATTAAAACACGACCGTCCAAACGGTAGATATTACCGCTACTCCAAGTTTCATCAGCAGTAATAGAACCTGACTTAGGAACAATGTTTACTGGATTAGGAGTATCAGTGTCATTGTCACTGTCATCGCCACAAGATGTAAGAGCGAGTGCTGCAAATGCAGCCATTGCGAAGAATTTAAATTTTTTCATCGGAGAAATAATGTTATTTGATTGCCGCAAAGAAAGGGGGGGCTTGTTAAGTTCATGTTAAGCCAGAATGAAGAAACTAGAAGGCCTTTAAAAAGCACTAATGTTAAGACTTAACATTGCTATATTATTGATTTACAAGACTTTGAGAGTATCACTTTTATTGTTGAATGGAAAATTTTAATTTAACGAATTGTTAAGACCGTTCCAGCGATAGGTCTAACACCTACTTTTGCCAGCAAAAGCTAAATAGCTAATTATGAGTAATAGTGATTACAGTTTATTACTAGTAGACGACGAAGCCGACATCTTGGAATTTGTCAGTTACAATTTAAAAAAAGAAGGCTTTAATGTTTCCACCGCTTCCAACGGTGAAGAGGGCCTTAAAAAAGCTAAAAAAGAAAAGCCTCATTTAATATTACTCGATGTAATGATGCCCGGCATGGATGGGATTGAGACCTGTGATCAAATTCGCAATACCAGCGGACTGGAAAACACCTTAATTGCTTTTTTAACCGCTCGCGGTGAGGATTACTCGCAAGTGGCTGGCTTCGACGCTGGGGCAGACGACTATATCACGAAACCGATAAAGCCAAAGGTTTTGGTTAGTCGAATAAAGGCACTTTTGCGGCGCTATGGACAAAACAACCAAAGCAATGACAGCGTACAAGAGTTTGGGAACTTAACTATAGACTTAGACAAATATCAAGTACGCTACAAAGGCAAGAAACTAGATTTACCACGTAAAGAATTTGAACTATTGAGTCTTCTCATATCACGCCCCGGAAAGGTTTTTCATCGCGATGAAATACTAGATAAAATTTGGGGAAATGAAGTGGTTGTTGGTGGACGAACGATTGATGTGCACATTCGTAAACTGCGCGAAAAAATTGGCGATAAGTTTATCAAGACTGTAAAAGGAGTTGGTTATAAATTTGAAGCTTAATGCGATTTGACCGCCCCGGAACTTTAGCCTTTTTTCTCGCCCTCTTTATTGCAGGCATCACCTTTGGGGTCTTAAGTGCTTTTAAGGCCGTATTTATTGAAAGCTCGGTTCCGGATTACCTACCCATTGCCCTGAGCACCTTTATTGGATTGATCTCTTTCTTTTTAATTCGGCTAGGTGTTGAGCAATTCATTTACAGCAAAGTCAAAATCATCTACAAGAACATTCATGAGCTCAAGCTAGGGAATGAGCGTGATGAAGATGAAATGGCCCGCTCTACCGACTTAGACTTAGTAACCAAAGAAGTATCGGAATGGGCTACTCAAAACCGTAATGAAATAGCTGAACTACGTGAGCGCGAAACCTTTCGAAGGGAGTTTATCGGCAATATTTCCCATGAGCTCAAGACGCCAATATTCAATATTCAGGGCTATCTCTTGACCCTGCTAGACGGAGCCATCGATGATGAAGAAATTAACCGGCGTTATTTAAAGCGGGCCAATAAATCGGTGGACCGCATGATTAATATCATTGAGGATTTGGAGGTGATTTCAGCCTTGGAGTCGGATCGAGTGCAAGTCAATTATGCCCGTTTTGACATCATTGAATTGGTTGAAGATGTTTTTGAATTACTGGAAGATCAAAGCAAGAAAAAGAAAATCGAATTTAAAACTCGTAAGGAAAACGATCGGCCGGTTTGGGTAAATGCCGATCGTGCTAAAATCGAGCAGGTTCTGATTAATCTTATTGGTAATGCCATTAAATACGGCACAGAAAAGGGACACGTTGAGGTTCGGTTCTTTGACATGGACGCTCATGTCTTAATAGAAATTAGCGACGACGGAGTTGGTATTCCTCAAGCCGATCTACCCCGTGTATTTGAGCGTTTTTACCGCGTGGATAAAAGTAGGAGTCGAGATGCGGGAGGAACTGGCTTAGGGCTGTCTATCGTGAAACACATTATTGAAGCTCATAAGCAAACCATTAATGTACGAAGCAGCGAAGATCAAGGTTCTACCTTCTCTTTTACCTTGAAAAAAGACTAAATAGATTTTCGGGTAATTTCAACTCTTGTGGCTTTAAGGCAGGGAATGAAAGTGCCTTCTCTACATCCTTTTTTAAATCCAGTTGCTTTTGACTAACACTATGGAAATATCCTTTCTTGGATAAAGACTTTGCTAAATATTCCTGCTCCGACTGCCCTGGTGTTGGAATCAACAATGCCTTCTTGCCTAAGTGATAGTAATCCATTAAAGAACTGTAGCCACTTCGAGATACCACCAGTTTCGCTTCGGCCATTAATTTGGAAAGGTCCTTGGCACCCAGGAAATCATAGATTTTAAATTGATTTTGAAAGCGCTTTTCACAGGGCTTATTTGTACCGCGCACAAGCACAATGTCTTCAGGCAATCCTTCCGCTTGTGTGAAAATCCTTTTCTCTAAAAGAGTGCGCTGCGGCTCTGGCCCACTTAGTACCACCAGAATTTTAGAAGCTTCTTTAGCCTCTGTCTGCTGCAAAGCGGAAAGCGGACCAATATAACGCTTGTTAGTAACTCTTGCCTTACTTAAGCTCCCACTCAAAGTGGCCAAAGGCGTGTCTGGAATCCAAATTTCTTGATACTTCGAATAGAACTGAGCGTGCATCTTTTGCGCAAGGGTAGTTAAGATACCCGCTTGGGGAGCAAGCTGATGACTTAGGTAGACTGAACGAACCAGACTGCTGTAAAAGCCTAGTCGGTTATCCGATAGCACCCCATCAAAACCATCCTCCGCAACCCATAAATCTACTAAAGCCCTTTCCTTGGCAGCCGTCTTAGCCATTTTAGGCAAAGCCGCGATAAGATTGGGCCACTGATTGTTCCCTTTACTGTATTTAATCTCATAAGGCGGTAATTCACGGGACTCCAAAAGTGGGAATTCACGGCGCAAATACTCCAAGGCAACACCGTCTGAGGCCAAAACGGGCTCAAATCCCTGGTTCAGCATTTCGTGGATTAACATAGAGCTGCGGCTCGCGTGCCCTAAGCCCCAGTTTAATACCCCAAAAAGGATTCTTTTTCCCATTGTCGCAAGTTCTGAAATGCAATGAATTAATTTTGCAGCATGGCAAGAAAAAAACTAGTCCGCTTTCAAGAGAATGCTGAAATGCGACATGTGGCAGAGCCTAGTCGCGAAGAGGCTTTAAAAGGATTAGCCTTAGCCGGCCATTGGGCGAAGGAGATGTTTGGAAACGACAATCCGATAGTGCTTGAGTTAGGCTGTGGTAAAGGCGAGTACACCGTAGCTATGGCCCGTCGAAATCCCGACCTTAATTATATCGGAGTAGATATCAAAGGAGCCCGAATCTGGTATGGCGCAACCGAGGCCAAGGAGAATGACCTTAAAAATGTGGCCTTTCTTCGCACTCAAATTGAACTGATAGAGCATTGCTTTGCACCAGGAGAAATTTCAGAAATCTGGATTACCTTTCCTGATCCTCAAATCAAGCACGAGCGCATTAAGCATCGTCTTACGCATCCTGAGTTCCTGGATCGCTACCGCAAAATTTTAAGTCCAGGAGGAACGATGCATCTTAAAACCGATAGTGAGTTTTTACACGGTTACACCATTGGTATCCTGCAAGCATTGGGCTATCCCATTGAAAAATGCTTTTACGATATTGACAAGCAACTTCGACAAGGACAAGAAAAAATCTTGCACGAAGTTCAAACCCATTACGAAATGTTATTCCGCTCTAAAGGGAAGAGCATCACCTACATTCGTTTTCATTTTGAGTGATTTTTACGACAGAGTATATGCCGTTTGCCGAAAAATTCCAGCCGGCCGGGTAAGCTCCTACGGGGCCATTGCCAAATTTCTCGGGGCAGCTCGAAGCGCTCGTATGGTTGGCTATGCCATGAACGCAAGCTTAGGCGTTGACGGAATTCCTGCCCATCGTGTGGTAAACCGACTGGGGATGCTTAGCGGAAAACATTATTTCGAAGGCTCTACATTAATGCAAGAGCTACTCGAAAACGAAGGGATTCCCGTGAAGAATGACCAAGTACAAAATTTTGAAATGTACTTTTGGGATCCGAAAGATTACCTTGATCCGGAACAATTTTAAATGGCCGCAACGCTTTACATTATACCGACGCCTATCGGCAATTTGGAAGACATGAGTTTTCGTGCCATTCGCACTTTGAAGGAAGTCGACCTAGTTTTGGCAGAAGACACGCGCACAAGCTCAAAATTATTTAAACACTTTGAGATCGAAACTCCGTTGCGTGCTTTCCACATGCACAATGAGCATAAGGTGGTGAACAGTTATGCAGAAGCGCTTAAAGCCGGCCAGCAAATTGCCTTAATTAGTGATGCTGGCACCCCTGCCATTTCAGACCCTGGCTACCTTATGGTGCGAGCAGCTATTGATGCGGACATTGAAGTTATCACTTTTCCTGGAGCCACAGCTTTTGTACCTGCTTTGGTTAACAGTGGACTAGCCGCCCACAATTTCATTTTTGAAGGCTTTTTACCGGTTAAGAAAGGACGCCAAACCAAGCTTAAAAAACTAGCCGAAGAAAACCGTACTATCATTCTTTACGAATCGCCCCATCGATTGGCTCGAACCTTTAAGGATTTGGCAACGTATTTTGGGGCTGATCGACAAGCGTCCTACAGCAGGGAGATTTCCAAGAAATTTGAGGAAACCCGACGCGGAAGTTTAGACGAGCTCCAAAAGCATGCGGAGGTTCATCAGCCTAAAGGCGAATTTGTGATTTGCGTGGCCGGCAAGGCCTAAAAAAAAGGAGCCCATTTGGACTCCTCTTCGTAGTAAATTATATTCTTATGAATTAGACTTTCATAATATCAGCCTCCTTGTGACTGATAATTTCATCCACGCGCGCAACATTCTTATTGGTAACACTTTGCACTCGTTCTTCTGCGTCCTTAACAAGATCTTCACTTACCCCATCTAGGTCTTTAAGCATGTCATTGGCATCTTTGCGAGCGTTACGAATGGAGATTTTCGCATCCTCTCCTTCGGACTTCGCACGCTTTACCAATTCGCGACGACGCTCCTCTGTTAAAGGTGGAATATTGATAATCACCATTTCGCCATTATTCTGAGGGTTTAAGCCTAGGTTGGCATTCAGAATGGCCTTTTCTATTTCGGGAATCATTGCTTTCTCCCAAGGCTGTACCGATAAGGTACGCGCATCAGGAGTTGATATGTTGGCTACTTGCGAAATGGGGGTCATGGAACCGTAATAGTCTACCATAACTCCTTCTAAATTCGCTGGATTCGCGCGACCAGCTCTAATTTTAAGCAATTCCTTTTCAAGGTGAGAGATGGCCTTCTTCATGCTGTCAGCCGCCTCATTGATGATCAAATCGATATCTTCCATTTGAGGATATAAATTAATTGGCTACCAAGGTACCTACTTTCTCGCCTTGTAGCAAGGCCTGCAAGTTCCCTGGCTTGTTCATATCAAAAACAATAATTGGTAAGTCGTTTTCCTTAGACAAGGTGAAGGCGGTCATATCCATTACATTGAGACCCTTTTCATACACTTCCTTAAAGGAAATAGACTCGTATTTCGTAGCACTTTCATCCTTCTCCGGATCGGCCGTATAGATACCATCTACACGGGTTCCCTTCAAAATAACGTCTGCATCTACCTCTATCGCTCGTAAAGTTGCTGCTGTATCTGTGGTGAAGTATGGGTTTCCTGTTCCGCCACCAAAGATTACTACCCTTCCTTTTTCAAGGTGTCGGGTAGCTCTACGGCGGATAAAGGGTTCTGCTACTTTATCCATCTCAATAGCCGACTGTAGACGGGTTTTTACTCCTGCCACCTCGCAAGCACTTTGTAATGCCAAGCCATTGATAACTGTGGCCAGCATACCCATATGGTCGGCTTGTGTACGGTCCATACCTTCACTTGCCCCTTTTAGGCCTCTGAAAATATTTCCGCCACCAATTACGATAGCCACTTGCACCCCCATCTCTACTACTGCCTTTATTTCTTGGGCATATTCTTTCAATCGGTCGCCATTGATTCCATAAGCTTGATCACCCATTAGTGACTCGCCGCTTAATTTTAGAAGGATGCGTTTGTATTTCATGTGCTGTGCTTGGTTTAAGCAAAGATACAAGGAAGGCTCTAAAATGGGCACAAAAAAAAGAGCTAATGCCTAAACATTAGCTCTTTCAGTATTCGTTTTACGCTTGATTAAACGCCTAAACCTACACGACGGAAAGCCGTTACAGCAAGATCTTTATCTACGGATTGTAGATATTTAGAAACGCTCAACTTATTGTCGCGGATATAAGCTTGATCCACCAAGGTGTTTTCCTTGAAGAATTTGTTAAGACGACCTTCAGCGATCTTATCTAACATTGCTTCTGGCTTACCCTCTTGACGAGCTAATTCTTTACCAACTTCTAGTTCACGGTCGATGATGCTTTGCTCAACGCTATCACGGTTCAAAGCAACAGGGTTCATAGCCGCAGCTTGCATAGCTACGTTTCTACCTGCTTCATCAGCTTCGCTAGTTAAACCAACAATAGTCGCTAACTTATTTCCAGCGTG
This sequence comes from Croceimicrobium sp., assembly GCA_965658275.1. Taxonomy (GTDB): domain Bacteria; phylum Bacteroidota; class Bacteroidia; order Flavobacteriales; family Schleiferiaceae; genus Croceimicrobium. The sequence goes on along the minus strand of CBFHRN010000017.1, from coordinate 11,587 downwards.
AATGTAAGAAGCTACAAAAGGAGCCTCCACTACTTCGTAAGAACCGATTTCCAATTTCTCACCGATTACACCAGTTTGCTCAGTAAGCTTTTCAGCAACAGTCATGTCGCCTAAGCTCATTGCAAGAAGTGCCTCTTTATCGGCAATTTTATTTTCGATTGCTTTACTAAGGATGCTATTGGTTAATTCTACGAAACTTTCATTCTTCGCAACGAAGTCAGTTTCACAGTTTAAGCTTACTACTGCACCGAAAGCATTATCGGCAGAGCTAGCTGCTAATACACAACCTTCGGTTGCTTCGCGGTCGGCACGCTTAGCGGCAACTTTCTGACCTTTTTTACGAAGGATATCTACAGCCATTTCAAAATCGCCTTCTGCCTCAACTAGGGCATTCTTGCAATCCATCATACCAGCTCCAGTTTGTTTTCTGAGTTTATTTACCTCAGCTGCGGTGATTTTAGCCATTGTAATTGTGTGTTTTAATTCTTGTAAATAAAGAAGGGATAAAAATCACTTTTCACCCCTTCCTGTATCTTAATACTGCGTTATTCTTAGATGAAATTAAGCTTCTTCCGTTGTAGCTTCCTCTTCGGTTGCTTCACCAGCTTTAGCCGCCGCTTTTTGAATTTTAGCATCTTTTGCTTTGCTCTTCTCAGCGCTGCGATCAGCCAAACCACCGCGAATAGCATCCGTAACTTTGGTAACTAAAAAGTCGATTGACTTTGTAGCATCGTCATTACCAGGAATCGCGTAATCTACTTCTTTAGGATCGCTATTGGTATCAACAATTGCGAAAGTAGGGATACCTAACTTCTGAGCTTCTTTAACTGCAATGTGCTCCTTATGGATATCAACGATAAAAAGTGCACCTGGCAAACGGGTCATGTCTGCGATGGAACCCAATTGACGGTCTAATTTATCACGTTGACGGTCTACTTGAAGACGCTCACGCTTTGAAAGAGTATTGAAGCTACCGTCTTCTTTCATACGATCGATGTTTTGCATCTTCTTGATCGCTTTGCGAATAGTTACGAAGTTGGTAAGCATACCACCTGGCCAACGCTCAGTGATATAAGGCATGTTCACACCACCAGCATTACGTTCGATGATTTCTTTAGCCTGCTTTTTGGTAGCTACATAAAGGATTTTACGACCGCTCGCTGCAATTTTAGCCAAAGCTTCTGAAGCTTGGTCTAATTTCGCTTGAGTCTTGTAAAGGTCGATAATGTGAATTCCATTACGCTCCATGAAAATATAAGGAGCCATGTTGGGATTCCACTTACGGGTAAGGTGACCAAAGTGCACCCCCGCATCTAACATTTCTTTTACTAATTGATCTGCCATGAGATAATTAAAAGTTTACATTCACTAAAAACAACTCTCTGGTGGGTCCCGATCCATCGGAACACCCGGAGAATTTGGATTCTAAACCCAAATAGATTCTTAACGCTTGGAGAATTGGAACTTCTTACGTGCTTTCTTCTGACCAAATTTCTTGCGCTCTACCATACGTGGATCACGAGTCAAGAAACCTTCTGGTTTCAAAGCAGGACGGAAGTCAGGATTAATCTCGCACAAGGCGCGACTAATACCAAGGCGAATGGCCTCAGCCTGACCAGTAATACCTCCACCATTTACATTGATTACTACGTCGTATTGACCAGTAGTCTCCGTAACAGCGAAAGCCTGCTCTACTTTGTAGTGAAGGGTAGCAGTATCAAAGTAATCTTTGTAATCTTTCTTGTTTACAGAGATCGCTCCTTTACCTTCCTTCACGAAAACACGCGCTACGGCGTTCTTCCTTCTACCAATAGTGTGAGTTACAGACATACTCAGCTATTATTTATTTAATTGTATTGATATCGATGGTTGTAGGCTTCTGAGCTTCATGTGGATGCTCAGTACCTTCAAAAGCGTGTAGGTTGCGGTATAATTCGCTTCCTAAACGATTTTTGGGTAACATACCCTTCACAGCATTTTCCAGGACACGGGTAGGCTTCTTCATCATCAACTCGCGTGGAGTAGTGAAGCGCTGACCGCCAGGATACTCGGTGTGACGAACATATTCCTTTTCGGTAGCTTTCTGACCCGTCAAAACCACTTTCTCAGCATTGATTACGATAACATTGTCACCACAATCTACGTGAGGAGTGAAATTGGTCTTGTGCTTACCGCGCAATAAGTAGGCGATTCCAGAAGCAAGACGACCTAAAGTTTGGCCTTCAGCATCTACTAACACCCATTTTTTATCAACAGTGTTGCTATTTGCACTCACTGTTTTGTAACTCATTGTATTCACAACTACTTAATATTTAAATCGTTACCTAAAGTAAAGCTACTCTCCCGAAAAGGGGCTGCGAAAATACAACATAATTTCTCATTCTACCAAACCTTATTAACCATAAATAGTTGAAAATTACCGAAGTGATTTCGTGACCCCACGGTTAAAGTATTTAAAGCGTCTATATTTGCGAACCCCAATTCGATTTAGCCCTCTACTATGAAGCGTTTTTTTATTTACCTCAGTTTAATTATTAGCACCAGCTTAATTGCACAGGAAGATCATGCCCATTGTGGTTTTGATGATTATATGCAAGAGCAATTAGAAAACCCTGAGGTTCGTGATCTCTACTTTGGCCCTCAAACCGAAAGCCTTGAACAACTGGAAACTGTAGCTAATAGCACAGTTTTGCAAATTCCGGTGGTCTTTCATATCATTTATGCGACCCAGGCGGATAACATTTCCAAGGCCCAAATTATGGATGCCTTGCGCATTTTAAACGAAGACTTCCGTCGACAAAATGCCGACACCACTTCAACACGCGCTCTATTTAGACCCGTTGCCGTTGATACCGAAATCGAATTTGTTCTTGCTAAAAAAGATGCCACTGGCGCATGCGTGGATGGTATTACCCGTAATAAGGACATCACCTCCTTATATGGTAACGATGCCTCCAAAAAATACGCCACCAACTACCCTAGAAATAGATATTTAAATATTTGGGTAACGCGGAATATTCGAACTACTGATCCTAATAATCCGTCACTTGTTCTAGGCTATTCTACTTTCCCAGGAAACCCCTCCAACTCGGATGGAGTAATCGTAAGACATGATGAATTGGGTACCATTGGCACGGCCGTTAACTCATTATACAATTCAGGGGGCCGAACTTTAACCCATGAGGTGGGTCACTATTTGGGCTTATTCCATCCTTTCTACCCTAGTGAGTTACAGGGTAGAAATGGATGTTCCGGACCATGGCCTGCGGCAGGTAATTTCCCTTATAATATCTTACCCAGTAGTGGTAATTCAGTGACAGGGGATTACTGTGATGACACTCCTCCGGTAAATCAGTCGAACTTTGGCTGCAACCCTAGTACAAATTCATGTAATGGGGATAGCCCTGACTTAGTAGATCAGATTGAAAATTTCATGGACTATTCCGATTGTCAGAATATGTTCAGCGCAGACCAAAAAGCACGCATGCGTCATACTCTGGCCGGCTTGCGCTCTAACCTTACTTCGGTTAGCAATGCAACATTTACCGGGCTCAACAATCCTCCAATTTGTACTCCAGAGGCCTTCTTAGAGGCTGAAAGAGAGATTATTTGCGACGGGGAGAGCATTCAGTTTTTCGATATATCGGAAGAAGGAGAGCCTACTTCTTGGAGTTGGTCTTTCCCAGGAGGAAGCCCTGCAACCAGCACGCAACAAAACCCTACAGTTACTTACGCCAACCCTGGCACTTACGATGTAAGCCTTACCGTAACAAATAGTGCAGGTAGTGATACCAAAACCTACAGCTCTTATATTTCAGTAAAAAACAGCACTAGCCCGGCATATCAAACTACTTGGATTGAGAGCTTTGAAAATGGTCAGGTACCTCAATTAATGACCAATTTAGATGGTGGTGATGGTAATGTCTTTAAGCACTTTGCTTCTGCAGGATCACATCAAAGCAGTTCCCTCGTACTTGATGCCGCACCTAACTCTTTAGGTGAAATTGATGAATTAATTTCCCCCGCTATTGAGACCAGCGGTGCGAGTAGCTTAAACCTATTTTTCGATTACGCTTTTGCCGCGACTCAAAACGACAACACCGACCTTTTAGAAGTTTATGTTTCGCGAGATTGCGGAAATACTTGGAATCGTCGTCGTTTTTACAATTCGGGTAGACTAAGAACCGGCAGTAATACCAATGGAAATTTTGTACCAAGTTCTAGCGAATGGAAAACGGAAACCATCAACTTCGATGCTTACATTGGCCCAGACCCCATTCTTATCAAGTTTGCTTTTAAGAATGGTGGGGGCAATAATTTTTACATCGACAATATTCGCTTCGGGCAAGGCACTGACGTGAGCTTAAGTGAATATCAGGCTGCCGATCTTAAAGTATATCCGAATCCGAGTAAAGGCCAGATTCATCTTAAGTTGAGCGATTTGCAGGATCGAGATCTAAACTTACAAGTGATGGACCTCAGCGGCAAGATCATGCACCAAGAAAAGCTGAATCTACAAAATTCGAGCTTGGACAAGGATCTAAACCTAGATTTGGCCAAGGGAGTTTACCTCTTAAAAATTCGAGGCCAACAAACTCGCCTTACCGAGAAACTCATTATCGAATAAAGAAAAAAGCGACCTCCGGGTCGCTTTTTTTATTCCATAAAGCCCGAAAAAACTTAATGCGCTTCGAGCCAATTAGCGCCGTAACCACTTTCTACCACCAAAGGAACTTTGGTTTCAACGGCAGTCTGCATTAGATTTTCAATGATGGGGGTAACGGTCTCTAACTCCTTCTTCGGTGCATCAAAAACCAATTCATCATGCACCTGAAGGAGCATACGTGTTTTGTAATCCTTTAAAGCTGCATCAATCTTAATCATGGCAATCTTAATAATATCGGCTGCTGTTCCCTGAATAGGCGCGTTTACCGCATTACGCTCCGCATGGCCGCGCACTACCGCATTACGACTATTAATATCTTTTAAATAGCGGCGGCGGCCTAACATGGTTTCAACATAGCCTTGTTGGCGCGCAAGTTCCTTTTGCGCTTCGATGTAATCTCGAATGCCCGGGTAAGTTTTAAAATAGCTTTTTATGATTTCGGAAGCCTCCCCTCGCGATAAGCTGGTTTGTTGCGCTAATCCAAAAGCACTTACGCCGTAGATAATACCAAAGTTCACTGTCTTAGCATTGCTTCGCATTTCGCGGCTTACCTCCGAAAGCTCAACCCCAAAAACCTTGGCCGCAGTGGCGGCATGTATATCCTCACCATTAATAAAAGCGTCCATCATCGTCTTTTCCTCGCTTAACTCAGCGATAAGACGCAGCTCAATCTGACTGTAGTCGGCGGCGAGGATCACATGGCTCTCATCTCTGGGTATAAAAGCCTTTCGGACTTCTCGTCCCCTTTCAGTGCGAATAGGAATATTCTGAAGGTTTGGGTTATTTGAGCTTAATCGACCCGTTGCTGCTACAGCCTGGTTAAAACTAGTATGGATCCGATTGGTTTTAGCGTTCACCAATTCAGGTAAAGCATCTACATAAGTGCTTTTTAATTTTACCGACTGACGGTACTCTAAGACCTTGGCTACAATCTCATGCTCACCGGCAAGATCTTGTAAAATATCCTCCGAGGTTGAAAATTGTCCGTTTTTCGTTTTCTTAGGTTTATCGATAAGCTTCAATTCTCCGAAAAGCACATCACCCAACTGCTTGGGCGAAGCAATATTAAAGCTCGGGTTTCCCGCCAGTTCATGAATTTCACCATCTAGGCGTTCGATATCGGAAGCCAATTCATCTGACAGTCTTTTTAAGGCGCTACGATCCAAATTAATTCCTTCCCGTTCCATTCTTGAAAGAACCGGCACCAGAGGTGTTTCGATGTCTTTTAAAACCTTGGCCGTTTCCCCATCGCGTAATTTCTCCTTAAAAATAGCGGCTAATTGCAAGGTGATATCTGCGTCTTCTCCGGCGTAAGCGGCCACCTTTTCAGGGTCGACATCTCGCATCGACTTTTGATTCTTTCCTTTCTTTCCAATCAATTCTTCGATGGACTGGGTTTGGTAGGACAAATAGGTTTCGGCCAAAATATCCATATTGTGACGCATATCTGGATTAATAAGGTAATGCGCCAGCATCGTATCAAATAAGGGTCCCTTTACAGAGATTCCATAATTGGCTAAAACCGAAATATCGTATTTCAAGTTTTGACCAATCTTCTCAATCTGTTCATTCTCAAAAAAAGGTCGGAACTCATCCAAGATCGCTTGCTCTTCGCCTTGCGGCATATGAACATAATAGGCCTTGCCCGGAGCATAACTCAAAGCTAATCCAACGAGCTCTGCATTCAAGACATCCAAGGCTGTTGTTTCGGTATCAAAGCATACAGCTTGTTGCTTGAGTAGGTTTTCCAATAGCAATTTCCGCTCTTTTGGATGTTCCACTAATTGATAGAAATGATCGGTATTATCCATTTTGCGCGCGCCATCTTCGGACTGCGCGCTCGGTTGCTCCATAGTTACCTGGGCAAATAAATCGGTCTGAGCCCCTGCTTCAACTTTCTGTGGGCTTTGCACTTTATCCGCGGCCACAGCAACCGTTTGGCCTAATACTCTTTTGGATAAAGTTCGGAACTCTAGTTCTGCAAACAATTCTTTTATCTGTTCTTCGTTGGCGGGGTCCTTTTTAAAGTTCGTTTCATTGAACTCAATCGGAACATCAATAACAATTCGTGCTAAATGCTTGGACATGAAAGCCTGCTCTTGATTATCACGAATTTTCTCGCCTAGCTTTCCTTTTATTTCATGGGCGTTTTCATACATCGCCTCCATACTGCCGTATTGCTTTAAAAGCTTACTTGCTGTTTTAGGCCCCACCCCAGGAATACCAGGAATATTATCCACCGAATCGCCCATCATACCTAGGTAATCGATAACCTGATCAACATTGTCAAGATCAAACTTAGCCTTTACTTCATCCTCTCCCCAAGCTTCCGGAGGGTTGCCACTACGACCAGGACGATACATAAAGATGTTTTCTGAAACCAATTGACCAAAATCTTTATCCGGGGTCATCATAAACACTTGGTAACCCTTTTTCTCAGCTTGTTTAGCCAAGGTCCCAATCACATCATCCGCTTCAAAGCCATCTACCCCGATAAAAGGGATGCGAAATGCTTCAGCTACCTTTTGGATGTAGGGAAAAGCCACCTTAATGCCTTCAGGAGTTTCATCGCGCTGGGCTTTGTACTCCTTGTACTCTTCATGACGGAAAGTGGGCTTGGCGGTATCGTAAACGATAGCGATATGCGAGGGATTCTTCTTTTCTAAAATCTCTAATAAGGTGGTCGTAAAGCCGAAAATGGCCGATGTATCCAATCCACTAGAACTAATTCGCGGGTTATTTATAAAGGCAAAATAAGCACGATATATAAGTGCGTAAGCATCTAAAAGATAAAGGGTGGGTTTAGAATCAGACATTTGAACTTCTTGGGTTGAAAGCCCTAAATTAGTATTATTATGAAAGGGGCCGAATCTTTTTGGCCCTTTGCACGTTTATCCAAAAAACACCATTGTGCTCCTACGAATTTTAATTCCAGTCGTTTTGCTTAGCATTATCGACATCTATGCTTTTCAAGCGGTAAAAACACTGAGTCGCGACCAAGTTTATTGGCGCTATCTCTATTGGGCCATTTCTATTGCCTTCTTGGTCCTCTTAATCTACACCCTTATCACTTTCGACCGAAATGCTGGGCCGCATCAGAATTCGGTTTTCAAATTGGTAATGACCTCCTTCGTTTTGCTTTTTGTTCCAAAACTGGTAATTAGTATTCCATTACTTTTAGAAGACATTACTCGCTTATTAGTGGGGGTAAGTGGTCGACTGATTGGTGATGGGAATAGCGAACAATTTTTACCCTCGCGGCGAAAATTTATTAGTCAGGTTGCCCTCGCCTTGGCGGCCATTCCTTTTGCTGGGATCTTACATGGTGTTTGGAAAGGCAAGTACAATTACCGCGTTATTAAAAAGACGCTTTTCTTCCCGGATTTACCCGATGCTTTTGATGGCTTCACCATGAGTCAGATTTCGGATGTGCACAGCGGTAGCTTCGACAATCCGGAAAAAATCGCCTATGGCATCGACCTAATCAACCAACAGAAAAGTGATATGATCGTTTTCACTGGAGATATCGTTAATAATCGTGCCGATGAAATGGACCCATGGAAGGAGGTCTTTTCAAAATTGGAAGCCCCTATGGGTAAATATTCCATTTTAGGGAATCATGATTACGGTGATTATGTGCAATGGCCCAGTGATGAGGCCAAGCAGGCCAATATGGAAAAACTATACCGTACCCACGCGGAAATTGGCTTTGAGCTCCTGCGCAACGAAAATCGAAAAATTGAAAAGAATGGCGATAGCATTCGCCTCGTAGGGGTTGAGAACTGGGGTACCGGAGGCTTTGCTAAGCACGGCGACTTAGACAAAGCGGTTGCCGACACCCAGGCAGATGAGTTCCATATTCTACTTTCGCATGATCCTTCCCACTTTGACCACAAGGTGAAAATGCATGCGAAAAAAATGGCTTTGACTTTAAGTGGCCACACGCATGGAATGCAGTTTGGCATTGAAATCCCCGGATTTTTCCGGTGGAGTCCGGTAAAATATCGCTATCCAAAATGGGCAGGTCTCTATGAAGAAGTGGGACGTTACCTTTATGTAAATCGAGGTTTTGGTTTTTTGGCTTTCCCCGGACGTGTGGGCATTTGGCCCGAAATTACGGTCTTGGAATTTCGCAAGGGAACAAGCGATGCTGAAATTGCCTAATTTTGAAGCAAAGCAAAAGCAATGAAGTTTAAAACCTCTGCCTTATTAGTAGCCTTAATTATAGGCTTTGCATCATGTCGAAAGGATCGTGATGCTGAAGATAGTAATCCCCCGTTAACTGGATTGGCAGCTTTTCTAAATGGGGAATTTGAGGTTACACAAGCTGATTATTCCGGAAGTTTTGTGACCCCATTCGGACAATCGATCCCTTTAAATGGGACCGGGGACAGCACGGAAGGCTATTATAATTTCGATGCTCGCGAAGAGACTGTAGATTACAGTGTTCGCACCCGAATGGAAATCACTATCCTAACTCAAAACATCAGTATTCCAGTTCGCGTAGCCGGTGCGGGTGTTATAGATTATGTTAGTGAAACGCGTTTCACGATTAATGATCCTCGCTATGGCTTAATGACCTACGACATTAATAATAAAACTTCAAATTCGCTGCGAGCTACCACTCGCTACGAAGCAGATACTGCAGGTGGGGAAATTGACCTGCTCCTCGATGTCTACCTCCAGAAGAAATAAAAAAAGGCTCCTTTTGGGAGCCTTTTCTATTAGGATAAGTTCTTAATCATGTCTTTTACCATAGCCGGTAAATCGAAATCGGGCTTCCAGCCCCAGTGCTCACGAGCTTCCTTGTCATCAATACTCGAGGGCCATCCTGCTGCGATTCCATCTCTTTCATCGACCGCATCGTAATTCGTTGAAAAGCCCGGAACTTCCTGTTCTATCCGAGCACTAAGTTCTTTTGGCGAAAATGAAAAAGCACCGACATTATAAGAAGTACGAATCTTCACTTGATCGGAAGGAGCCTCCATAATGCCTACGGTGGCTTTAATGGCGTCTGGCATATACATCATCGGCAAACGACGATCCTCTGTTAAAAAGCAGGAGTATTCTTCTCCTTTTACCGCCTTATGAAAAATATCAACGGCATAGTCGGTGGTGCCTCCACCTGGCTCTGTTTTATAACTGATGAGTCCTGGGTAGCGTAAACCCCTGGTATCCACACCGTATTTCTTAAAATAATAATCGCACCATAGCTCCCCTGCTAATTTACTGATGCCGTAAACCGTTCCAGGGTCCATAATCGTAAGCTGTGGGGTGTTTTCCTTTGGAGTCTGCGGTCCAAAAGCAGCGATGGAACTAGGCCAGTACATTTTCTTAAAATGTTTCTCGCGAGCCATTTCCAGAAAGTTGAAAAGACTCGTCATATTAAGATCCCAGCCTTTCATGGGCATTTTTTCGGCAGTAGCCGACAGCATTGCTACCAAGTGATACACTTGGGTAACTCCATTCTTTTTAATGACTTCAAAAGCGGCCTGGGCATCCATGGCATTTAATTGGACGAAAGGACCTTGGGCTAGCCTTTCAGCTGATGGCTCTCTGAGGTCGGAAGCAATTACATTATCATTACCGTATGCTTCGCGAAGGTGATCAACGAGGTCGGTTCCGATCTGACCGGAGGACCCTAATACTAAGATCTTTTCTGCCATTTTTTACGCTTTTTTGAGAGGGGCAAATATATTCTTTTCGAAGCCTATCTTTGAAAATCTAGGCCAATGAAAAATCAGCCCATTCAAAAATTCATCGCTAGTCTCGGACCCGGACTCATTTTTGCGAGTACCGCCATTGGGGTAAGTCACCTTGTGCAAAGCACACGGGCGGGCGCTGATTATGGTTTTGCCCTGCTTTGGGCCATCATCTTAGCGAACCTGTTTAAATATCCCTTCTTCGAATATGGTTCGCGTTATGCCGCCGCCAAAGGTGAGTCCTTAATCGATGGTTATGCCCGAATTGGGAAATGGGCATTAGCGGCTTTTTTGCTTATCACTTTGGGAACTATGTTTTTTGTAACTGCGGCTGTAGGAGCGGTTACAGCCGGTTTTATGCATCAATTATTTGGGCTAGGCGCTTATCTCAGTCTTTTTCAAACCAATATCTTATTATTTGGAATCTCCCTGATCATTCTTTTCTTTGGGCGCTACCAGGGATTGGGCCGTCTGATAAAAATTGTGGGCAGTGTATTAGTTGTATCCACGCTCATTGCCTTTTTCGCTGCCTTAATTAATGGACCACGCAGTGCGGACATACCTTGGTTCGACTCAAGTATCTTCGAATTCCGAAGTCCTTCTTTTGCCTTTCTAATTGCCTTGATGGGATGGATGCCTACGGCGGTGGATTTATCGGCATGGAATAGTTTATGGACCATCGCCCAAGCCAAAGAGAAAAAACTAAGCTTTAAGGATATCATCCGGGAATTTCGATTTGGATACCTTCTTTCCGCCTTACTCGCCCCTTTATTTATGGTACTCGGTGCCTATTTGCTTTTTGGTAGTGAACAAAGTTTAGGGGGCTCCGCAGCAAGTTTTGCAGGCGGCATCATTGAGCTATATACTAAAAGTATTGGCACTTGGAGTAAGCCAATAATCGCCGCCTCTGCTTTCAGCATCATGTTTGGAACCTGTATCGCGGTATTTGACGGTTACGCGAGGGTAGGCGAAAAGCTTTGGAGTTTATATCAGCCTAAAGCCATCGAGGGAGCAAATAGCGCTAAGCATTATCGAGGGATGCTTTTCTTTTTAGGCATTGGCGGGCTTCTACTGATCTACACCTTTGGTAAGAAGTTCGATTCATTGGTTGATTTGGCCACCGCCATCAGCTTTTTAGTCGCTCCCTTCTTAGCGACAGCTAACTTTTATCTCGTTAAACAATTACCCGATAAATACCGTCCTGGCAAAGCTTTGAGCA
>CBFHRN010000016.1:0-38970 GCA_965658275.1 Croceimicrobium sp. | reverse complement strand
AACCAAGGTAACCGTTTTGTCGGTGGTGAGAGCATGGCCAATAGCAGTACTGGTGCTACCATCTATACCGCTCGTTCCACGATTCGCGTAATGATGAATACCTTCACTATGGTCAAATAATTGAGAATATCGGATACTAGCACTATTGGCGCAGTGCAAAATACTTTGCTTGGGAATGAATTCAAGTATTCTACCGAAGACCTTGAAATCACTGAAAGGCGCTTCCTGATAAAATTCCTGATGCCTCTCCCATTTCTCTTGTTCCAAATCCAGGCAATTCTTCACCCATTGATTTTCAGCAGAATCTACCTCCGCCGCCATTTTCTCAAAAAACCACGTGGCGTCACAATCAAGATTTAAGCTTAACTTTTGGAATGTATCCTTAAAAGCCTCATCTTCAGTAAAGTGCCAATGTGGGAAGTAATTAGCTTCTCTAAAGTGAGATTTTACCATCTTACTTACGACCTCTCCACCCAAGCTAATCAGTAGATCGGGAGTAAAATCACCTTTTACCTCTCCCGAAAGGGTATTTAAAAAACGGTCTATCGAGTGGATTCCTGGTAAATCACCCAAATTTGATAGGGTTTCGCTCAGCATTAAGAATGGCCGACGATCCATTAACTTCTTCATGGCTGCATGAAGCCTAGGGTGAGGTGGCATTTGACCTATTAAAATCATGGGTCGTTTGGCCTGCTCATAAGCCCCTTTTAACTCTTGGAAGTCCGATTCCGATAAGTGCCTTGTAGTCTGAGGCCGACGAATGATACGAAAATCTTCAACCTCGCCTTCATGTTTGTGATAAAGTGGTTCATCAAAAGGAACATTAATATGCACCGGTCCTCGGTTTATATGCAATAGAGCCTCTTGACAAATTCGGAGGTTAAAAGCTTTCGCAAGTTCATCCTGAGGTGCGCGTAGTAAATTTGCCTCGCCCAATATGTGTTTCCCGAAAAGTCCCTCTTGCATAATCGTTTGGCCGGCCCCTTGACCAATCCATTCCTTCGGTCGGTCGGCCGTAATAACTATTAAGGGCACCTTTTGGAAATAGGCTTCTGTGACGGCTGGCAAAAAATTCGCAGCGGCTGAACCACTCGTGCATATCACTGCGGCCGGTTTAGATTGCTCTAAGGCCATACCAAGGGCTGTAAAAGCTGCAGCTCTTTCATCCGGTACAGAATAAGTTTCAAAATTTTCTGCCGTACATGCATGTATCAATGGCGCATTTCGGCTTCCTGGCGCAACAACTAAGTGCTCGCAACCATGCGCCTTTAATACCCTCGCTAAAAGTCGAGCATTGTATAATGAAGATGTATCAGCCATTTGAAGATTTCAAAACATTTAAAATAGTGCTTGCCTTATGCTCAGTTTCTTTCCATTCGGCTTCAGGCTCGCTTAGTTCAGTTAGCCCTCCACCAACATAAAGACTCAGTAATTGATTTTGGCAAAGCTCCGCACATCGCAAGTTTACCCAAAATTGGCCAGCTTCCGCTGATTCTAAGCCAAAATAGCCCGTATAAAAGCGTCTATCATAGAGCTCCTGTTCCTTAATGTAATTGAGAGCCGCAGACCTTGGTCTTCCTGCAACGGCCGGAGTAGGATGAAGTTGGTCTATAAACTTTTCAATTTCAAAGTAAGAATCAAAAGTGGCGGAATACTCCGTATGCAAATGAGCTAAAGGGCCTGCTCTCTTTATCATTCTTGGACTTTGATGAACAGCCGTTATTCCAGGAAAACTTTGGAGTAAACCTTCTATTTCATTGGAAACAATTTCCTGTTCTTGATATTCCTTCTCGTCAAAGCTATCTCTATTCTCCCAGCTTTTGGTGCCCGCCAGGCTATCTATTTTAAGAGCTTGGTTTTCCCATGAGATTAGATTTTCTGGGCTAGCTCCAATCCAAGTTCCAACCTCTGGATGGGTAAAAAGGTATACGGCTGCTAGAGGATAATTTTGCTCTAAGGCTCTAAATAAATCTAAAGGTTCTCCTTGATAAAGTACATCTTCAATTCTACTAAGAACCACCTTATCTAACCTCCCAATCCGCATATCACGAATGGCATTCTCGTAAAGGCCAAGCTGCTCATCTTTGCGAGGTACCAGCTGAGGAGATTGATAATGCCAGAGGATTTCTGGCTCCGAATCAAGACTTTCTACAGGTAAACGTAAATGTTTTTTGCCTTCTAAATCAGCAAAATGAAATCGCAGTTCACTTTTCTCCGAAGGACCAAAATACTTTACCCCACTATTGGGTTTTCTAATAGCCAAAAAAAAGTCTGAATGACTCATGCTTCTGATTTTTCCTTTCGGCGAGGAATGATCATATTATTAAGCTTACAATGAGAAATCAATTGGCCCTTTTCATCCTTAATTTCAATAGACCAAAGATGCGTGCTACGTCCTTTATGAATCAAACGAGCCTCTCCCTTTACCTGTCCGTCTCTTTTGGAACGAACGTGATTACAAGACAGCTCAATTCCTACGGCGGCAAATTTTTCTGGATCCACCATCATAGCGCTAGCGGCGCTACCTAAACTTTCAGCCAAGGCGGCTGAAGCCCCCCCATGTAAAAGTCCCATGGGTTGGTGTACGGATGGATTGACGGGCATTGTAGCTTCCAGATATCCTTGTTCCAAGTCAACATCACAGTATTCGATTCCCAATGTTTTCATGAGTGTATTTTCACTCATCTTATTAAGAACCCTTAGTATTTCTTCTTTTTTCATAGCTTTCAAAGGCTAAAATACAGTCTAAAATCTGTTTATCTAGTAACAAGAAACCATGGCATACGTTCCCAAGACTCAAAAAAATGATGCATCGGTCATCAAATTCATTGATTCTATTGAAGAGCCTAAGCAAAAAGAAGAAGCTTTGGAGCTTTTAGATCTTTACGCAAAAATTAGTGGATATGCCGCGACCATGTGGGGAGGAAGCATTATCGGTTTTGGAACTTACCACTACAAATATGCCAGTGGTCAGGAAGGCGATTGGATGCGCGGTGGCTTTTCTCCCCGAAAGGGAAAACACTCCTTATATCTTATGGGAGGCTTTGATCCTCACTTGAATTTACTGCAGTCATTGGGGAAGTATAAAACAGGAAAATCATGCTTATATATCCGTAAATTATCAGATGTAGATCGAGGAGTTCTGGAGCAATTAATCCTTGCGAGTTTTGAGCATATGAAAAAGCTATACCCTGAAGATTAAAAAAGCCTTTGGCAATGAATATGGCTTACTATCTTTGCCAGCCCATAAAGGATCGGGAATCATGATAAAGATAAGTTTACCAGACGGCAGTGTTAAGGAATTTCCAGAGGGAAGTTCAGCCTTGGATGTAGCTAAAAGTATTAGCCACGGACTAGCTCGAAATGTTCTATCGGCAAGTTTTAATGGAGAAACGGTAGAGGCGGAAACAGCCTTACCAGGAGATGGTGACTTAATTCTTTATACTTGGGATAACCCAGAAGGCAAGAAAGCCTTTTGGCACTCTTCGGCCCACGTTCTGGCCCAGACTCTAGAGCAATTATACCCAGGCATTAAGTTGACCATTGGACCCGCTATCGAAAATGGCTTCTATTACGATGTTGACTTTAATGGCCATGAGTTTGGCGAAGGCGACTTTGAGAAAGTTGAAAAGGCCATGCTCGAAAACGCACGTCAGAAATCAGAATTTAAAATGCGCCCCGTTTCCAAGGCAGAGGCTCTGGAGATGTATCAAACGAACGAGTTTAAAACCGAACTTATTGAGAACCTCGAAGATGGCAGCATTACTTTCTGCGATCATGCTGAGTTTACGGATTTATGCCGTGGCGGGCACCTACCCAATACCGGTTTCATAAAGGCGGTTAAAATAATGAATGTAGCTGGAGCTTATTGGCGAGGCAACGAACACAATCCCCAGCTTACTCGTGTTTATGGCATTAGCTTCCCGAAAGCATCAATGCTTAAAGAGCATTTAGAATTATTAGAAGAGGCCAAAAAACGAGACCATCGCAAATTGGGTAAAGAATTGGAATTATTCACCTTTTCCCAAAAAGTAGGTCAGGGTTTACCGCTTTGGTTACCCAAAGGAGCTGAATTAAGGGAGCGATTGGAACAATTTCTAAAGAAAGCGCAAAGGACAGCAGGTTACGACCCGGTAATTACCCCGCATATTGGTAATAAAGAGCTATACGTAACTAGTGGTCACTATGCGAAGTATGGTAAAGACAGCTTTCAGCCCATTCACACACCTGAAGAGAATGAAGAGTATTTACTGAAGCCAATGAATTGCCCGCATCATTGCGAAATTTACAAAAGCTCTCCAAGATCCTATCGTGATTTACCCCTTCGTTTTGCGGAATTCGGGACCGTATACCGCTACGAGCAAAGCGGAGAGCTTCATGGCTTAACCCGCGTTAGAGGATTCACCCAAGATGATGCGCATATTTTCTGTACTCCAGATCAGTTAAAAGACGAGTTCAAAAAAGTTATTGACCTTGTTTTATACATCTTCAAAACGCTTGATTTCCAAAATTTCACTGCTCAGGTTTCGCTGAGGGATCAAGAAGATCGCAGCAAATACATTGGTAGCGATTCAAATTGGGAAAAAGCAGAAACGGCGATCAAAGAAGCTGTTGTTGAGAAAGGTTTGGACTACGTAGTAGAATATGGTGAAGCAGCCTTTTACGGGCCGAAGCTTGATTTTATGGTGAAAGACGCTTTAGGCCGCCAATGGCAATTAGGGACGATTCAGGTGGATTACAACCTTCCCGAACGTTTCGAATTGGAATATAAAGGCTCTGATAATGAAAACCATAGACCCGTAATGATTCACAGGGCACCCTTCGGGAGTATGGAGCGCTTTGTGGCGGTGTTATTAGAGCACTGCGCGGGTAACTTCCCTTTATGGCTGATGCCCACGCAAATAGCAATCTTGCCTATTTCAGATAAATATCTGGATTATGCCCATAAAGTTTCTAGATTGCTTAAAAATTACGAACTTCGCGCCCTCGTTGACGAGCGTGCTGAAAAAACGGGTCGCAAAATTCGCGACGCGGAAGTAGCTAAAATTCCCTATATGCTTATTGTTGGGGAAAAAGAAACTGAAACTGAAACTGTTTCAGTTCGCAAGCATGGCAGCGGAGATATGGGAGCGATAAGCCTCCAAGATTTTATAGTAAAGATGGATGCAGAAATTGCTGCTGAAATCGGTGAATTTGAAGTTTAATTAAATAATTTAATTCTGGCCAAGAGATTTTCCAACCGCAGAAGAGGACCCCGCAGAGAGGTTCCTGAAGAAAAGCATAAGATCAATGCTAAAATTAACTATCCAAGTTTAAGGGTAGTAGGTGAAGACGTAGAAGTAGGTGTTTACGCAACTGATAAGGCTTTAGCCATGGCTCGCGAGCGTGAGTTAGACCTAGTGGTAATTACTGAAAAAGCGGACCCACCAGTAGCAAAGATTATTGACTACAAGAAATTCCTCTACGACCAGAAAAAGAAACAAAAAGAGATCGCGGCTAAGGCCCAAAAAACGGTAGTAAAAGAAATCCGTTTTGGACCCAATACCGATGATCACGATTACGAGTTCAAACGCAAGCATGCTGAGAACTTCCTTCAAGAAGGAGCCAAATTAAAGGCTTATGTATTCTTTAAAGGGCGTTCGATTGTGTTTAAAGACAAGGGAGAAATTCTTTTGTTACGTTTGGCGCAAGACCTGGAAGACCTCGGTAAAGTAGAAAGCTTACCAAAGTTAGAAGGCAAAAGGATGATCATGATGATCGCGCCTAAAAAGTAAGAGTCAAAATCGAGATAAAAGCGAAAGAGCAATGCCAAAGATGAAAACAAAATCCAGTGCAAAGAAGCGTTTTAAGCTGACCGGTACTGGTAAAATCAAAAGAAAGCACGCTTTTAAGAGTCACATCCTTACTAAAAAGGAGACAAAACAAAAGCGTAACCTTACTCAGTCAGGTTTGGTAGACAAAGCTGACGAAGCTAGCATCAAAAAGCAGCTAACTATTTAAGTTTAATTCGAGTTATTAATTAACCCTGGGTAAGGCCCCTAAGAATCTCTGAAAATGAGGTCGCCTTGCACAAAAAATTAAAAAATTATGCCAAGATCAGTAAATTCAGTAGCATCAAGAGCACGCCGTAAAAAGGTGATGAAAATGGCCAAAGGATACTTTGGTCGTCGTAAAAATGTTTGGACCGTAGCGAAAAACGCCGTTGAGAAAGGACTTTCTTACAGCTATCGTGACCGTCGTAACAAAAAGAGAACATTCCGTTCTTTGTGGATTCAGCGTATTAATGCTGGAGCACGTGAGCATGGTCTTTCTTACTCTGCCTTCATGGGTCTAGTAAAAAGCAATGGTATCGAGTTAAATCGTAAAGTTCTTGCTGACCTAGCAATGAACCACCCAGAAGCTTTCAAAGCGATCGTAGACAAAGTAAAAAAGTAATAATTCGAGATTTTTGACTCTTAGCCCTGACCCTGCCTAGCACGGTCAGGGTTTTTTTATTTCCATTTGCCAAGTACTTCCCTCCTTATACTGGCGATCTGAAGCTAATTGGGCCCAAACTCGTATTTCGGAATCCTTGTAGCGCATTAAAGCCAGCCGGCCGAAGGCATGGTATTCAATTCGATCAAGTGACCAATCGCCCTTAGACTTTAAAAAAACGTGTGAAGGTCTGAATAAGGTACTGCTTAGCCCTGTGAGAATTAATTCTTCCAAGCTTAATGAATTGATCATGCCGGTCATCTGGGCCACTTTCAAATTCTTAGGATAATGGAAAATTTGATGGATTTCATCTACTGAAATCATTTTGCCCCTGTCCAATACTGCTATGCGATGACAAAACCGCATTAAATCAGTTGGCTCATGACCAACCATTATAAGAGACTTCCCTCCTACTTCATCCCTTAAAAAAGCAAGCATGTCTTGCTTCAATTGGTAATCGAGCTGACTAAAAGGCTCATCCAATAAGATTAAACTTGCTTTAGAGATTAAGGCACAAGCTAGAGCAGTCCTCTGCTTTTGTCCGCCTGAAAGGTCTCGTGCCTTTTGATGCCTAATGGTCTGTAAATGAAAAGCACGCTTTACCTTTCCTAAATAACGCTTTAAGGCGGAAGCACTTAAATGTCTGCCGCTTCTTGAAATATTTTCTTCGACGCTTAGATCAGGCACTAACTCGAAATCCTGACTCATAAGGGCAATCTGAGGGTGCCCCGGCACGCGATCATTGCGGGTCTCATCCAAATTTTGACCCTTAAAATAGATCGCTCCAGAATTTGGTACAAGTCGTGCTGCGATGAGTTTCAAAAGTGTAGACTTGCCTGAACCAGAAGCCCCTACTACTCCCAATCGCTCCCCTTCATACATGGTTAAGTTAAGCTTGCTAAGCGCTTCCTTCGCGTCGTAAGCGAAGCTTAATGACTTAATTCTTACTATTTCACTTTTTTTCATCTGAATACCAAACCATTGACAATGACAAATCGTTTTCTTTTCGAAGATTGATTATGCGCAGAATACTTTACATCGGACTTTGTTTACTAGCACTTTCTTGCAGCAAGGATTCCAATCCTGAAATTAATGTAAGTAGCGAAGTGCTTTTAGTGGAGCAGCTCAAAGCTTTTCCACAATTAGATCGATTCCGTGAAGCGGTTCAAGCCTGTGAAATAAATATGGGTGAATCCTTTAATGATTTAAGCATTTTTGCACCGACTAATGCTGAGATGAACCGCTTGCTTGCTGAGTTTGAAGTAAATGACTTTGAGAGTCTAAAAAGTCAAATGGGCAAGAAATTTTACCGTGCTTGGTTGGCATCTCACTTCCTACCCTCTGCGGCAAAAGTTGAAAACTTGCGAACCAGTTACGTAGCTACCCTCGCTATAAATGGTCATGGAAATGCCATTCATCATCATTTAGTAAGAGAAAAGAGTATCGTAGAAATAAATGGGCAACGGTTAAATATTCAAAGTAAGGACCACGGTATTGATGCCGGTTATCTACACATAATAAATGGCAGTTTAAAACCGGCTACTTTGTTTAAGCATGTGAACAGCAACAATCATAGCTTTTCTATACTACAAAGAGCCTTACAAGGCCCTGCGAATTCTGTGGCGAGTCTTCTTAACCGGGATTCAGAATCTTATACCCTTTTCGCTCCAAATGATCAGGCCTTTGACTATTTCTTTAGAGAAGAAAATTGCAGCGACCTAAGTGATTTTGTTGCTAAAAAAGGAAAAAAAGCGCTTATAGATTTATTAAGGGCCCATATTGTACAAGGAGCTTATGACCTCAATCAATTAGACGGTGTAAGCCATGAGTCGCTTTTGAAGGGGAGCTTTATCCAATTCCAGTTGAAGAATGGTAATATTGAATTAAAACGAAGTAGCGCAACTGCCATGGGACCGTTTCCTAAGGCCTCAGTATACAGCGGAAACGTTTATGGTTTTAATGGAACCTTGCACACTCTTAATAATGTGTTAAAACTAAATTAGAGTATACGATAAGGTTTCTTATAAAGTTATAAGAATAGATACAAGACTGTAAAAGTCGAGTCATAATAGTTTTGTTTGGTTGGTTGAAAAGCCGGATGCGTCTCTTCTGAGATTAGCTCCGGCTTTTTTCAATCCAGTGCACCAAATTGCTTTAAATGATGTCGTATGTGCTTGCGATGCAACTGCATCCATTGCTTTGCTGTTATTTTCCCGAAATTTGGGTGAACACTCACATAATCTGGATTGTTTTCAAATAAAGCAAGCATACGAACCATGGAACGCATTAATTCCAACTTAAGGTCTTCTAAGCTTAAGACCAAATCCTCAACCTCGTCATACACAGCCGGTTTTTGAGCCCCAGGTCGCATCTCTTTATCGGATGCTAAAAAGGCCTGCATCATAGGGATTTTATCCGCTGGCGTAATCACTTCAATGCTGCGATTTTCGATACTTAGGTCAAATGCTTTCCGTAAATGATCCACCATTTCATTAACCTTCATTGAACCCCATTGTGCCTTACTATTTTCATTTATACCTTTTAAGGCGGCTGGAAATTCAAGCAATAAAAACCTTAATAATTCTTTCATTCCTCTTTCATTATTAGTCGAATCCAATTGTAATCGGCCGTTCGTGGAAGGCCAGGTCGATTGGCTTTCGTATTTACTTTAAATGTATTGGCACGAACCCCTTTACGTCGAAGGGTGCGTTCTAAGGTAGAGGCTCTTTGTGCCGAAAGCCGTTTATTATCAATATTGTCGTAAACCACAAACTCATATTGCAATCCTTCCGACTCCTTCAACATCTCAGCTACAAGCGTTAGCATAAAATCTCCGCTTGGACTAAGCCTCGAGGTACCGGAATTAAACTGAACATTCATTACCGGGGCATCTACCACTAAACGTTTGTTTTCCTTGGCATCAGATCGTATTTCTGAATTCTCCAATACTTCTATTTCCACTCTTCGGTTAAGAGCTCTTGAAGACTCGTCTACTTCTTCGAAAAGAGGTACTTTATTGCCGTATCCCTGATAATCTAAACGTACTTTCGAAATACCCTCTGCCACTAAGAAATCATAAACCATTCGAGCCCTAGCGATCGAAAGTTCAAAATCATTGCTGCAGCAGACGTGACCTTGAAGGGAGATTTCTAAATCAGGATTTGATTCCATCGCTAAAAGCAGCTCGCGTAATGCGTCAAAACTATGCCACATGGGAATCGCTTGGTTTCCGACGAAATTCAGATTCGCCAAGCGTAGCTTGTCGCCTCTTTTTAAATTCTGCTCGCTTAGCTTTTGTTCTGGGTTTGGCAGTAAGGAAAGATCTATATAAAGCTCTAATTGAACTCTCCTATTTTTATAGCGTTCTTCCGGACTGTTCTGATAAGCTGGTCGCTCCTCCCCATAGTAATCACTGCGTGCCTTAAGTGGATCTAGACCTCGAAACACCAACTGTTTGAGAACTTCCTGCACCCTTCGCTTCGAAAGTTTTCTATTGTAATCTAAACCAGCCAAACTATCCGTATGGCCGAAGAGTTTAACTGAATCTAAGAGATACATAGGATATACACCTAGAAGACTATCGAGTCGTCTCTTTTGACTTTCCTGCATGCGATCTGAATCCAAGTCAAACCGAAACTCAAACTGAATTAAGGTATCGGATTGCCCATGCAGCATCCCACTTAAAATGATGAAGAATGATAGGCTTAAAATTGCCCTCTTTCCTAAAATCATTGTTTAAAGTCCATCCTCAGTAAGGTGTTCTCCCAAGCCATTTGCATCTGAAACCCTTCTGGAATAGCAACCAAGGAAATACTCATCGTTTCCACAATATTTGGCGTGGTTTCTTTCCAAACACTTGTTCTGAGTACGTCAAATTCCGCTTCACGCAAGGCTTCGCCATCCCAACCTACTCCCCAAGGGTATTCCTTAGAATTAAA
Organism: Croceimicrobium sp.; assembly: GCA_965658275.1. Lineage (GTDB taxonomy): Bacteria > Bacteroidota > Bacteroidia > Flavobacteriales > Schleiferiaceae > Croceimicrobium. Next base: position 28,558 of record CBFHRN010000016.1, on the reverse strand, counting down.
AATAAATTCCCACTCCTGCTCACCGGGGATAGTCCAAATCGTATAAGTACCCGCAGGCAAAGTCTCTCCATTAAGACTTAAATCAGTAGCAGTTGTGAAAGTAGTTGGTTCATTAGCTCCCGTGCGCCAAACCTTGCCATAAGGGACTAAATCGCCGAAAATTGTTCGGCCTCTTACGGAGGGTCGACTGTAAGTCATTTCCACATCAAATTGCTCTGTTTTAAATGACACAGAGCCTTCGGGTGAAAGTTTTTTAGTGTTCGATTGCATCCATTTGAAGGCAATGAACAACAATAAAACAATGGCGGCTAAACTTATGAGTACCCATTTTAGAACTTTCATAGCAACGGTCTTTTCGATTTCTCCTTAAGAATAACGCTAACTTAGTTTAAAATTTCTGGAAATGAGAGTGGTCCTAGTCCTTAGCCTTTTCACTTTATTAACATACTCATCTCGCACGAATGCCCAAAGCTACGATGGAGAGGTGCAATGGGCAAAATACGCCATTTGGTATCAAGTTTTCCCTGAGCGATTCCGAAATGGCGATCCCGGCAATGATCCTATAGTTGATGATATTCGCTTTGCAGACCCCCAAGAAATGCCTGAGAACTGGCAAGTTCATCCCTGGGGCTCAGATTGGTACAAGCTCCAAGATTATGAGAAGAAAAATGGCGAGCCTGAACTTTGGAAACATCTTTTAAGGAGAAGATATGGAGGAGACTTACAAGGGACTATTGCCAAATTGGATTACCTGCAAGAACTTGGCATTAATGCGATCTACCTGAATCCTATATTCGATTCGCCTAGCTTGCACAAATACGATGGAGAATCCTACCATCATGTTGATCCTAATTTTGGTCCAGACCCAGAAGGAGATCGCCAAATGATTCGGAAAGAGAACCCCGCTGACCCTAGTACATGGGTTTGGACTTCAGCGGATCTCCTTGCCTTAGAGTTAATAAACCAGGCGCATCAAAGAGGAATTCGAATAATTTTTGATGGTGTCTTCAATCATCTGGGTTACAATAGTTTTGCCTTTTCGGATGTTCGGCTAAATCAAGAGAAGAGTGTCTATAAAGATTGGTTTATTATAAAATCGTGGGACGATCCAAATACTCCCGAAAATGAATTTGATTACCAAGGTTGGTGGGGAGTGAAATCTCTTCCCGAATTAAAGGAAGATGAAAACGGCATTGTTGATGGCCCCAAAAAATACATATATGCGGCCACTGAAAGGTGGATGAATCCCAAAGGAATGGGACCTCAATTTGGAATTGATGGCTGGCGCCTTGATGTTGCCTTTTGCGTAGATCACGATTTCTGGAAAGCCTGGCGATTACATGTGAAATCTTTAAACCCTGAAGCGTATATAACCGCTGAGCTGGTGAGCCCTTTGGAAGAAACTTTGGCCTATTTATCCGGTGACGAATTTGATGCAGAAATGAACTACAATTGGAGCTTCACCTGCACCGAATTTTTCTTTAATCCAGAGGAAAAAGCCCATCGGAAACCAACTGAATTTGCAGAAGAACTAGAGCGAATGCGAAATGCATTTCCTTCTTCAATTTCTTATCAAAATCAAAACTTATTTGGATCCCATGATGTAAATCGACTTGCTTCTCATATTGTAAATAGGGGAATAGAAAACTTTAGGAACTGGGGTAAATACTTCGAAGTGAGTCAGGCTGCCAAAAACCCCGACTATCAAGTACGCGCTCCAAATGCTTACGAAAAACGGTTGCAAAGACTTTTCATGGTATTTCAATTCACCTATTTGGGTGCTCCAATGATCTACTATGGCGATGAAGTAGGGATGTGGGGGGCCAATGATCCTGATTGCAGGAAACCAATGGTTTGGGATGACATCATTTATGAAGATGAACTTTTTCTACCCAATCAGAAGAAACGTAGAAAGGCCGATCCTGTTAAACAAGATAAGGCACTACTTAATGATTATAAGAGGCTTATCGAAATTCGTCGAACTCACCCTGTTCTCGCTGATGGTGACTTTGAGGTTCTGGTGGCCGATGATCAAAAAGAGCTCTTTGCTTATAGACGCAGCAACAATGAGGATGAAATAATTGTCGTATTTAATAATTCGGACGAGGCCACCTATTTAGAATTGCCGGTGCATGGGGGTAACTACGAAAGCTTATGGGCTGAACATGATCAGACAAAAAGCTATAAAGCTAAGGCCCAAAAAATCAAGCTTGAGATGAAAGGTAAATCGGCAATTATCTTAAAGGCGAAGTCCTAAAGCTTTTCGAATACCGCGTAGGCATAAGGCCGTGGATCACCCTTAGGGTTAAAATAAGTGAAAGGGAATTCTTCAATCAATTTAAAGTCGGCTCCTAAATAGTGTTGATACTTTTGTGTATCATAAGGATGAATATCAAGTCCACAGCACTTTTTTGCTCCATCGATGGCAAATTGCCCGAAGATTACCCTGCCACCGCGGCTAAGCATTGTTTTAACATTTTTAAAATACTGAATGCGGTCTTTCTCTGTAATCAAAAAGTGGAGGACCGCTCGATCAATCCAAGTATTTATTTCCCTGTTTTCAGAGGGCGGCCAAACCTGTGCTAAATCCATCACCCTATAGTAAGACTCTGGTATTTCCGGATTATCCTTTATCAATAATTGCAAAGCTTGCGGACTCAAATCCGATAAGAGTAAATTCTGATAACCTTCCTCCCAGAGCGTTTTCACCAATACCGAACGGCCAGCACCCGCAATGTGAATGCAATGGTCCTTTTCCGCATAAGCCTGAACTAAATCCCACATGGGCTGAGGATCCGCCTCATACCAACCTAGGTTTTCCAAAGGTGCCTCAAAGGCCTTGTCCCAATGTGCTGCTAATTCATTCATAATGCAAAAATAAAGGGGTCTAAAGAATTGAATGTGCCCTAAAACACAAAAGGGCCGCAATATGCGACCCTTTTCAATATTCTAAAGAAAATGATTACAACAAACCGTTGGTTTTACGAACCGCTTCAGCTGAATTTACTAATTCTTGCTTTTCGCTATCATTTAAGTCGATTTCAACGATTTTCTCGATACCATTTGCTCCAATGAGCGCGGGTACACCGATGCAAATATCATTTAAACCATACTCTCCCTCCAATAAGCAAGAGCATGGGAACATTTTATGGCTATCATTAGCAATGGCATGAACCATAGCAGAAACCGCCGCACCCGGAGCATACCAGGCGGAAGTGCCTAACAATTTGGTTAGAGTTGCCCCTCCCACTTTGGTCGCTTCTTTCACTTCAGTCATGCGCTCTTCCGAAATAAACTCAGAAACTGGTACTGAATTACGAGTAGCCAAGCGAGTTAATGGAATCATACCTGTATCGGAATGACCGCCGATAACCATACCATCGATATCGGAAATTGGTGCTTCGGTCGCTTCCGCTAAACGGTACTTGAAGCGAGCACTATCAAGAGCTCCACCCATACCGATAATGCGATTCTTAGGAAGACCTGTAGCCTTATGAGTAAGGTAAGTCATGGTATCCATTGGGTTAGAAACCACAATGATAATCACGTTTGGGGAGTGCTTAATTAAGTTTTCAGCAACTGTATTAACGATTCCCGCATTCGTGCTAATTAGCTCCTCACGTGTCATCCCTGGCTTACGTGGAATACCTGAAGTAATTACCGCAACATCACTATTAGCTGTTTTGCTGTAATCGTTTGTGCTGCCAACGATTTTAGTATCGAATCCATTTAAGGAAGCAGTTTGCATCAAATCCATGGCCTTACCTTCGGCAAAGCCTTCTTTGATATCGACTAAAACTACTTCAGATGCAAAATTCTTAATCGCGATGTACTCGGCGCAGCTTGCTCCTACGGCTCCAGCACCTACAACGGTAACTTTCATATTGTTTAAGATTTGAGGTTTAAAATCTAGCTGCAAAATTAATAAGCAGCGGCCGATTAACCCTGTAATTTATAGACTATTTAAGCTATTTCTGAGACGCTTCATGCCTTTCGGCGGAAGTTTTTTCACTGCTAATAGTAGCTTCGCTATTTGTGGTGGTCGGCGGACCTTGAATAGTCACCGGCAGATTAACTCCAACACTTGAAGGAATGATAAACTCATCTTTGAAATTCATCCTAAAGCTTATTCCTAAGTCCTTTTTCTAGAAGCCACAGCAACAAATGATAGTCCTACCAGCAATAGCCCTATTTTTCTCATTCAGCTAATTTGCCTTTTAAATTAAGCACTGTTATCTCTTCCAATTCATACTCCTTAAAAGGCGCTATGACAAATCGTTTATCCCGCATGGTTCCATCGACATAAAAGGATATCCATACTCGATTGTGAAAACTAAAAACCGATGGGTCCACTGTTTCCACTTTTTGGTGTGAGCTAGCCTCTACTCGTTCAAAAAAATGGCGAAGCTTAGATGTTTTCCTCCCGCTTCCATCCTGATTCTCATGCGCCTCGGTCATAATAAGTGCATTATCCAAGGCATATTGGTTTTCATTGATTATGTACAAATAGAAGGTGGATTCCCCGGTTTCATCAGGCGTCTTAGCAATTGCAAAGGAGACCCCTTCCACTTCTTTATGGTTTAAATCTTTTAGCATAGTGCAAAGGTCTATTTAAACTTTAGGATATCCAATGGGTTTATTGGTACATGGAGAATTTGAATGAGCGAGATCTTGATCGAATCATAGAAATGGCTTGGGAAGACCGCACTCCCTTTGATGCCATCAAAAAACAGTTTGGTATTCCCGAAGCTGAAGTAATTAAAATCATGCGTAGAAATATGAAGGAGAGTAGTTTTAAGATGTGGCGAAAAAGAGTGCAAGGACGCTCTACCAAACATCAAAACAAACGGGATAATTCGGTAAAAAGATTTAAGAGTAATAACCAAAGAAGTATTGGCTAGTAGCCCTAAAAATCAAATAATCAAAGGGTTTTCTATTTTACAAGCATCACTTTTTTAGAGCACAATAATTACTAACTTCGACTCTTCAGCCATTAAAATGACAGAAGAGGAATTAGCATTAGAACAAAAGGAAATCACCTCGCGCTTTCGCAAGCTATTACGAGGGATGAAAGACCGTATGGATGATGAGGACAAAGACCTCATTAAACGTGCTTTTCATCTAGCTAAAGATGCCCATTCTGAAGTACGTCGGAAATCAGGAGAGCCTTATATTTTTCATCCCTTAGAAGTTGCTCGAATAGTTTCCGAAGAAATTGGATTGGGTCCGCGCTCCGTTGCTAGTGCCTTAATCCATGATGTCGTTGAAGACAGCGACTATACCCTTGAAGACATTGAGCGTCTTTTCGATGAGGAGATCGCAAAAATTATTGATGGGCTAACTAAAATTAGCGGCATCTTTGACATGGAAATTTCCCTCCAGGCGGAGAATTTCCGAAAAATGCTGCTCACCCTTTCGGATGATATCCGAGTGATCCTAATCAAGCTGGCAGATCGTCTTCATAATATGAGGACCATGGACTCAATGCCGCCACACAAGCAATTAAAAATTGCTTCAGAGACCTTATACCTATATGCACCCCTAGCCCATCGAATTGGACTTTACAACGTCAAAACCGAACTCGAAGATCTCAGTCTAAAATACACGGAGCCAGAAGTTTACCGAGATATCGTCTTACGATTAAAAAATAGTCAGTCGGAAGCGCATCGCTACCTTTCAGACTTCAGTAAAGCCATTAAAAAATATCTAAAAGCTGAAGGCTTAGAATTTTCAATTAAGGAAAGAACCAAGAGCATATACAGCATTCGTAAAAAAATGCTGAGTCAGGGAGTAGCCTTTGATGAAATTTACGACAAGTTCGCTATTCGAATAATTGTTGAATCTTCTTCCGCTCGGGAAAAAGCAGATTGCTGGAAAGTCTATTCCGTGGTAACCGATCATTATCGACCGAATACCGATCGCTTACGAGATTGGATTTCTGCTCCAAAGGCCAATGGTTACGAAAGCTTACACACCACAGTTATGGGGCCCGACGGGCACTGGGTGGAAGTCCAAATTCGTACCTGCCGAATGGACGAGGTGGCAGAAAGAGGTTATGCCGCCCACTGGAAATACAAGGAGGATTCCTCTGGTCAGACGAGTTTGGATGAATGGATTAACCGAATCCGAGAGGTATTGGAAACCAATGACGGAAATGCGATTGACTTTGTAGATGAGTTTAAAATGGATCTCATGGCCGATGAGATTTATATTTTCACCCCTCGTGGAGATTTACGAATTCTACCTACTGGCTCTACCCCACTGGACTTTAGCTTTAGTATTCATACAGATATTGGCTTAAAAACGCTGGGGGCAAAAGTGAATGGACGCCTTGTCCCTCTTAACTACCGTCTGAAAAGCGGTGATCAAGTGGAAATTATCACTTCTCAAAAGCAAAAGCCCAAGGAAGACTGGCTTAACCATGTGGTGAGCTCTAAAGCTCGAAACAACATTAAATCAGCTTTAAAAAGCGAACGACGGGAAATTGCCGACGATGGCAAGGAAATTCTAGAACGTAAACTCAAATACATAAAGGTTAAACCCAGTAAGAATCTGTTACAAGAAATGGTTAAGTATTTCAACCTTAAGAATAGTACAGAGCTGTACTATAAGGTTGGTATGCGAATCATTGATAATGCGCAATTAAAAGCTTTTATGCGTGATCAAAACCAAGGCTTTTATTCTTACCTAAAGAATCGGATTATTGGTCGTTCCAAGAAAGATTTGGAAAAGGCCAAGTCCAAGGAAAAGAAAGACACCGAAAGTATTGAGCAGTTTGTCGTTTTCGGAAGCGATGAGCAAAAATTAGATTACAAGCCCGCAAAATGTTGTAACCCCATTCCGGGCGACGATGTGTTCGGTTTTGTCACTGCCAATGAAGGCATCAAATTACATCATAAAAATTGTCCCAATAGTATTTATCTACAATCGCATTTTGCGGGACGCATTCTTAAAGCCAAATGGATTAGTAACAAAAAGAAAGAGTTTTCATCCGTATTGGTGATTCGAGGAATTGATACCGTAGGTTTGGTTAATCAGGTTACATCCATCATTTCCAATGACTTAAATGTTAACATTCGAAGTATAAATATTGCTGGTGATGATGGAATTTTTGAAGGATTGATAACGGTCGTCGTCTTGGATAAAATGCATTTAGAAAAAGTTATTCAACAATTGAGAAGGATTGAAGGAGTGAGCTCGGTTGAAAGGCGATTTGCTGAACGAGATTAATTACCTTTGCCGTTTGTTTTTCGATATGAACGAACAAGAGTTTGCGACTGTAAAAAAGGTATTTACCGAATACCTTGAAAGAAATAAGCAACGTAAGACCCCGGAGCGCTATGCCATCTTACAAGAGATTTATGAAAATGACGAGCATTTCGACATCGAATCGCTGTACATTTTAATGAAGAATAAGAATTACCGGGTAAGTCGCGCGACCTTATACAATACCATCGAACTGCTGCTTGATTCCAAGCTGGTGCGGAAGCATCAATTTGGTCAAAATCAAGCTTATTATGAAAAGTCTTTTTACAATAAGCAGCACGACCACATTATTTTAACCGACACGGGCGAAGTCCTGGAATTTTGCGACCCTAGATTACAGCAGATCAAAGACACCGTTGCCGAAATATTTGGGATAAATATCAATTCCCATTCTCTTTACCTTTATGGCACCCGCACAGAGGAAGAGGAAAATGATCAAACAAATAATTAGCCATCCATTAATAAAGACAAATGACTGTTGATGTACTCTTAGGCCTCCAGTGGGGGGACGAAGGAAAAGGAAAGATTGTTGACGTTCTTACTCGTAAGTACGATATTATCGCAAGGTTTCAAGGCGGACCAAATGCTGGCCATACCTTGGAGTTCGATGGCATTAAACATGTTTTACACACCATTCCTAGTGGAATCTTCCACAAGGGAATCAAAAATTTGATTGGAAACGGAGTAGTTATTGATCCCGTTATTTTCCAAAAAGAAATCAAGGCGCTCCTCGAGCACAAAGTGGATGTGAAAGAAGCACTTTTAATTTCACGTAAGGCGCACTTAATCCTCCCTACCCATCGAATGTTGGATGCAGCTTCAGAAGCAGCAAAAGGGAAAAACAAGATTGGCTCCACCCTTAAGGGAATTGGCCCAACCTACATGGATAAAACAGGTCGTAATGGCCTACGTGTTGGGGATATTGAATTGGAAGACTTCAAAGATCGCTACAACAACCTTAAAGGAAAGCATGAGCAATTGCTTAGTCATTACGATTTCGATTACAAGAACGAGCTTGTAGCTATGGAAGAGGAATGGTTTGCAGCCATTGACGCCATGCGGGAATTGACCTTAATTGACTCTGAGCATTATTTACATGAGGCTTTAGCGAAGGGTAAAAAAATCCTTGCTGAAGGTGCACAGGGTTCTCTTCTTGATATTGATTTTGGGTCTTATCCTTTTGTAACATCTAGCACCACTACCTGTGCAGGAAGTTGCACGGGCTTGGGCATTGCACCTAATAAAATCAACAAAGTGTTTGGGATTTTCAAAGCCTATTGCACTCGCGTTGGTTCAGGCCCCTTCCCTACCGAATTATTCGACGCAACGGGAGAAGAGCTAAGAGCAAAAGGCCACGAATTTGGAGCAACCACCGGTCGTCCACGACGTTGCGGTTGGCTGGATATCCCAGCACTTAAATACGCAGTTGCAGTCAATGGGGTTACTAACCTTATTATGATGAAAGCAGATGTATTAAGTGGTTTTGGCGCAATCAATGTTTGCACGCATTATCGCTACAAAGGGGAATTAATTGAACATTTACCTTATTCTATAGATGAAAATCTAATTGAGCCCGTTTATGAAGAGGTAGAAGGTTGGGACGCCGACCTTACCGGACTGGACAATTACGATGATGCCCCTCAAGCGCTTAAAGATTACATTAAATACGTGGAAGAAAAGATTGGCGTGCCTATCAGTATTCTTTCCGTGGGACCAAATCGCACACAAACCATTCAACTTGAAGATCTGGCCATTTAATAGCAGCCTAGTACTTCTCCTCTTACTCTGTAGCTTTTCACTTTCGGCCCAGGAAGAAAAGAAAAGCAAGAAAATTAATATCCGGCAAGCGGACAAAGGTTACTATGCCAAAGCTGATGGTAAAAACCGTTTAATTGGTAATGTCGTCTTTGAGCATGAAGGTGCTTTGATGTACTGCGATTCGGCTTGGCTCTACGCCCGGGAAAACCGCGTTTTAGCCTACCAGAAAATACGAATCAATCAAGGCGACACTCTTTTTCTTAGCGGCGATTATCTCGAGTATTCAGGCGAAACTCGGATTGCCATGGTAACCGGAAAAGAAGTGAGACTCCAAGATCCAGAAATGGTTCTGGTAACCGATAAACTCCTGCTCAATCGGAATACGAATATCGCCTACTATACAACTGGAGGCACGGTAACCAATGAGGAGAATCAGCTAGTATCACAAAAAGGCTTTTACAACAGTAATAGCAAATACTTTAGTTTCAAAGATTCGGTTGTACTCACCAATCCAGATTACACCATGTATTCGGATACCTTGGAGTACAATAGCGAAAGTCATGTCGCCTACTTCCGTGGTCCAACAAAAATCCTAAGTGACAGCAGCAGCATTTATTGTGAAAATGGTCGGTACGATACTGATCTTGATATTGCCCAATTCAATAAAAATGCATTTATCTACGACGGTCCTAAATACCTAACCGGTGATAGTTTGTACTATGAACGAGAGGGGGAATACGGAGAAGCTTTCCGTAATGTTTTAATCCATGACACTGTTGAAAACTACCTAATTAGCGGAGAATACGGAGAATACTTTGGTGAAAAAGATAGTGCCTATGTTACGGGTGAACCACTCTACACTTTGGTAGATGAAGATCAAGATAGTCTCTTTGTTCATGGTGACACCTTATATTCAAGCGCCTACAGCGATTCGCTTGGTAACAAATACCGTAAGCTTTTAATCTTTTACGGAGTGCGTTTTTACCGTTCAGACATGCAAGGCAAGTGCGACTCTCTGGTTTACCTCACCTCAGATTCAACTTTCACGCTATTTGAAGACCCAATCATGTGGGATGATTCTACTCAAATCACTGGCGATACTATTCATTTATTAACCAGTAAAAATCAACCCGATACCTTAAAAGTGATGGGTAATGCTTTTATGATTAGTAAAAGTGATAGTATACGATTCAACCAGGTTAGTGGCCGAAAAATGACTGGGAAATTCGGGGAAAAAGAACTTCGGAAGGTTTACGTAAGCGGCAATGGCCAAACGGTCTACTATCCAAAAGAAGAGGATGGCGATTATCTAGGAATGAACCGAAGCATTTGTAGTAATATCTTAATAAGGCTGCATCAAAGTGAGGTGAAGCGCATAACCTTTCTCCAAAAACCTGAAGGTAAAATGCATCCCATGGATAAAATCCCCGAAGACCAAAAGATATTGGATGGTTTTAATCCAAGGTTTGAAGAACGTCCAAAAAGCAAAGAAGATCTCTTTAAATGATAAGGGCTTGGCTCATCGCGTTGCACTTTACATGGCCGCTTCTGATGTCGGCTCAAAGCCCTATCGATCCCTCTAATTACAATCCCGATACCCTAGCTCAAGCCATCTTTGAAGCAACTAATGCGCTTCGACTTAAAAAGGGATTAGAGGCGCTAAAACCTAGCTCCAGCCTTAGCAATGCCTCAAAATATCAAGCTAATCGTATGGCTAGTGAAAAATCATTGCAGCATCATTGGCCAAACGACCCTGTTTATGGGACGCCACGACAAAGAATCGAAAAATTTAAGGGTAACTTTCAAACTACCGGTGAAAACATTGCACAAGACTATTTGCTAAGCATACCTTCAGGTAAACCCTATTTCTTAGGACCTAAAAGAGAAGCACTTAGCAGGTCCGGTCAAAAAATTCCTTTTAGGTCGTACGAAGAGCTAGCTAAAAAAGTTGTTGAAGACTGGTATCGATCGAAAGGTCATCGACAAAACCTTTTAGGTAATTACAAGTATTTAGGAATAGGAGCTTCATTTTTAGTACCTGAAAAAAAAGGCCCTAATTTTGATGTATACCTGGTACAAAACTTCGGAACATGAAAAAGACGCTTTCTTTAATCTTGCTTTGCATTTTCAGCACTGGGCTTTTTGCTCAAGTTCGCTTTATACAAACCCATGACCTTAGTGATTATGAAACGGTTTTGGAAACCGTAAAACAGCAAGACAAATTACTTTGGGTAGCGGTTTATGAGGAGAAAGGCGACTTTCAAAAAATGTTCTTCAATAATGTATTTAAGGATAAAGAGCTTATAGCCATCTCTAGAGCTTTCACCAATGTGGCTATTAATGTAGAGGCTGAAATGGGTTTGCGTTATCAGGAAATTTTTGCCTTCGATGACCTTCCTGCTTTTTTAATCATGAACAAGGATGAGTTTGTTTTAGCTAAGCTAGATGGATACCAAAAAGCGAGTGATCTTCGCAACGTATTAAATGAAGCCGCTCGCAAACCCTATCATTACGATAGCCTGCTGGTGAAATATCAGGCCCACAGTTTAAATCAATCGGAATGGATTGACCTATTGGAGCTTTATGCTCTAAATTTTGATTTCAACCGTACTAGCTTATTAGCTTTGGAATACCTTAATGCATACCCCAATGATTCCTTATTACAAAGCCCTAGCATCGAAATATTAGCTGCTTACGGAGTTGATATCGAAACCCCATACCCTGCTTTAGTATTAAACAATTTAAGTACCATTAAGCAAAAAGTAGCCTCTTTCAATTTAAATGCCTACCAAGCGCAGGCTATGGACTATAATTTAGATTTAGCTATCCAGAATAAAGATGCAGCTGTATTCACTCGGGCCATGAACAGCTTTTTACAGCCTCCTTATTGCCCGACTGATAGTGCAAAAGTTTGTCAAGAAAACTTTCATAGACTTTATGCCTACAAAAGCGGTGACTTTAGTCTATATCATAAAATGATTCAAGCTAAAGCGGATGCGATGGCTCCAATTCTTGCCGCGAATTACCTTTTTGAAGAGGCTTATGAAATAACAGAGGATTACAATTCGGAAGAAGCCAAAAAAGCCGCTTTCCTCTTAGCTAAGAAATCCGATGAAAAACAAACAAGTTTTAAAGCACGCATGCTAATGACCTATAGTCAATACTTATTGGAGGACTTCACCCAAGCAAGAATTGACTTAAATAGAGCAAAAGAACTTATCGCCAATCCAGAAGAGCTTGAAAGCTTTCAAAAACTGGAAAAGTTGATTGAGAAAAAAGAATAAATAAAAAACCCTGACTTTTCAGTCAGGGTTTTTTATTTATTCAAACTCGTTTAAGGTTCGAGTGATGATATCTACGCAATCTAGTAATTGCTCTTCGGTCATTACCAATGGAGGCGCAAATCGAATGATATTACCATGAGTGGGTTTAGCTAATAATCCATGGTCTCTTAATCGTAGACATATATTCCATGCCGTATCGCTTTCGGGTGAATCATTGATAACAATCGCGTTTAACAATCCCTTACCCCGAACCATCTTTACAATATGACTGCCGTCGATGTATTTATTCATTTCACTTCGAAACAAATTACCCAATTTCCGCGCATTCTGGGCTAAATTTTCTTCTTGAACCACTTCCAATGCGGTCATTGCCACAGAAACACCTAAAGGGTTTCCGCCGAAAGTAGAACCATGCGTTCCAGGCTTTATCACATGCATTACCTCATCATCAGCTAGCACTGCAGATACAGGGTATGCCCCGCCACTGAGGGCCTTGCCCAAAATAAGCATGTCTGGTTTCACGTAACTATCCGTTTGACGCTCACATCCATTTTCACAACTGCAATTACCACATACTGCCAGTAAAGATCCGGTACGCGCTATACCCGTCTGAATTTCATCCGCTATAAATAAAACTCCTTTTTCTTTACAGATGTCCCGCGCACGACGCAGGTAATCATTCGCTGGCGTTACAACCCCAGCTTCCCCTTGAATAGGCTCTACTAAAAAGCCAGCCACATGGTCATCTTCCAATGCAGCCTCCAAAGAGCCGATGTCATCATAAGGAATCTTAATAAAACCGGGCGTGTAAGGTCCAAAACCTTTGCGAGCTTCTTCATCATTTGAAAAAGAGATAATAGTCGTCGTTCTGCCGTGGAAGTTATTTTCGGCTACTACTATTTTTGTTGTTGCCTCGGGGTAACCTTTCGCTTCTTGGGCCCATTTCCGGCATATCTTAATAGCTGTTTCAACGGCCTCTGCCCCCGTATTCATGGGTAATACCTTATCAAAACCAAAGTAATCGGTGATGAACTTATCGTATTCGCCCAATTTAGAATTATAGAAAGCTCTACTCGTTAAAGTAATTTTTTCCGCTTGACTTTTCAGGCTATCAATAATGCGAGGATGACAATGACCTTGGTTAACCGCCGAATAAGCCGAAAGAAAATCATAGTAGCGCTTTCCTTCAACATCCCAAACATAAACGCCTTCGCCTCGGTCTAAAACTACGGGTAAAGGGTGGTAATTATGGGCACCATGCTTATTTTCAAGCTCCATGAGTTCTTCAGAGCGCAAACCAGTCATATGTTCTGCCATATATAAATGAATTAATTTTTTGATGAGGTGATTCGGTCTGCAAATTAGGTAATTTTGCCCGCTCTATGGCAAGGAATTATCTATATCACCGCGGTCAAGAAGTGGAACTACGAATCCAGGATCTGGCCTTCGAAGGAAAAGGAATCGCGAAAGTTGAAACTGAAAAAGGAAACTTCATCATTTTCATAGCCAACACGCTTCCGGGGCAGCTAGTGCGCTGCAAAATGGTAAAAGTTAAAAAGGCTTATGCCGAAGCACGACTTGTGGAAGTTCTAGAAAAATCGGCAGATGAAACTCCGAGCAAGTACCACCCTATTCCTGGTGCGCCGTATATCGACTTGCCCATCGAAAAGCAGCATGACTACAAAGAGAAAACCAGTATAGAGCTCTTTCGTAGAATTGGGAAAATTGAGAATGCTGAGGCCTTATTGGACGAATACATTGAATCCCCTCGCATTTACCATTACCGCAATAAAATGGAATATTCCTTTGCGGCCGTAGAAGCCATCTCAGGAGATGACAAATTTTATGATGGTTTCGCTTTAGGTTTTAAACGCCGCGGTCAGTGGCTTGCCGTTGAAAGCCTCAAAGGCGATTCAGGAATATTTGATGCTCAAATTGAAAACTTCCTTCCCCAATTAGGGGAACACCTTCAAAGTGAAGGGCACAGCGCTTGGCATGGTAAAAAACACAGTGGCTTCTGCCGTATGCTGGCCGTGCGCAAATCTTATGTGGATGACCAAATATTAGTCAATTTCATGACTAGCTCCTCCGAATTGGAGCAGTTTAACGTAGAGGCCTTCACCCAACTTTTTACGGAGGAGTTTGGAGGCAGATTAGCAGGCTTAGTGCACACGGTTAATGATGATATCAGCGACCGACCTAAAAGTACAGAAGGTGAACGTAGGATCCTTTTCGGAAAAGAAACTATTCGTGAGCAAATCAGTGGTTTAAATTTTGAAATTAGTCTAGAAAGCTTCTTTCAAACGAATCCAGCTTCGGCTGAACGATTATACCAAAAGGCCCTCGACTATGTTTTTGAAAAAGAAATAGATAACAAGCCTATTATCCTAGACCTATTTGCAGGAACGGGAACTATAACCCAACTTTTAGCCAAACGCAGCCTAAAGTCTGAAGTTATAGGTGTAGAAATCGTGAAAGAAGCTGTGGAAGACGCGAAAGAAAACGCCAAGAAGAACGGCATCAACAATCTTGCTTTTTATGCCAATGATGTGGGCAAGTTTCTTTTAGAAAGACCTGAATACGCTGGTAAAATAAATACCCTTACACTAGACCCTCCTCGCGCGGGCATTGCACCTAAAACTTTGCGTAAAGTAATCCGGCTCGGAGCCGAAAGAATAGTTTACATCAGTTGCAATCCCGCTACTCAGGCGCGTGATATGCAAATATTAGCCGAACATGATTATGTATTGAAGAAGTACAGTTTGGTGGATCAATTCCCTCATACTGCCCATGTAGAATCGGTTGCGCTATTTGAACTTAATCGTTAAAAAAACCCCGCAGAATGGTGCGCAAACCTTTAACAGTAAAAAAAACAGCTACCAGCATAACAAGAATACTGATACCTATCCATAAGTAATTGCCTTGGCGGGCCATAGGTTGACCAAGCGCGACGTAGAGGGCTGGGCCTGTAAAAATTAAAGGAAGCGCTATAGCCATAAAGCGAATCCCAGAAGCAATTTTATCCTTATCTGATGCCATAAAACAAAGGTAGGAAAAGCCTTCTGAGAATCTAACATTAATTAAATTCGGTAAAATTTTCTTTGTGAATGTATTAGGAATCATACCCGCTCGGTATCAAAGTAGTCGTCTACCCGGTAAACCATTGGCCGACATCCATGGTAAGACCATGATTCAAAGAGTTTATGAGCGCGCTAAACTGTCTCTAAAGAATGTAGTTATAGCTACTGATGACCCGCGCATTAAAGAAGCGGCTGAAAATTTTGGCGCTGAGGTAATAATGACCGCCGCTGAGCATTCCACTGGCACCAATCGTTGTTTAGAAGCTTATGAAAAATGGCAAGAAAGGCATGGTGCTTGCGATGTAATAATTAATATCCAGGGGGATGAACCCCTACTAGAACCCACTGAACTTCTTGATTTAAAGGATCTTTTTGAGGATAAAACCGTGCAAATTGGCACGCTAGTAAAAGCCATTGAAAGTCAGGAAGAACTCGATAACCGCAGCGGCTGTTTTGTCGTTCTCACCAATAATCAGGAGGCTTTATACTTCTCTCGACAACTCATTCCCTTCTTAAGGGATATTCCTTATCATCAGTGGTTAAATAATCATACT
This sequence comes from Croceimicrobium sp., assembly GCA_965658275.1. Lineage (GTDB taxonomy): Bacteria > Bacteroidota > Bacteroidia > Flavobacteriales > Schleiferiaceae > Croceimicrobium. The sequence continues at coordinate 12,616 of CBFHRN010000016.1, read as the reverse complement.
TTCTATAAACATATTGGATTATATGCCTATCGACCCGAGAGCCTTACGGAATTTGCTAAACTCAACACTTCTAGTCTTGAAAAGGCCGAGGCACTGGAGCAAAATCGTTGGTTAGAAAATGGCGGTCGCATTAAAGTAGCCCAGAGTAAATTCGAATCCCTTTCGGTAGATACACCCGAAGACTTAGATGCCATCCGAAAAATTGTAGCCAAGCTTGAAAGCTAAAGAGTTAAAAGACTTTCTGGACTTTAAGGCTAAGGAATATGAGTCATCGAGTTTCATTTCCCACGACCCCATTTCCATACCTCATCAATTTTCTTTGAAAGAGGATATTGAAATAATTGGGCTGCTAGTAGCGACCATTGCATGGGGCAACCGCTTAAGCATTATTAAGAGTGGTAACCGCCTTGTGGAACTTTTAGACGGGGCTCCCTTTGATTTCGTTCAAAATCACCGCGAATCTGATTTAAAAGCACTTGAGGGATTTGTGCACCGAACCTTTCAAAGCGCTGATCTCATTTTCTTTTTAAAAGGCTTACAAGGTATTTATGGGGATGGTACCTTAGAGTCTACCTTCTTCCATCCCGAGGGTCTAAAGGAAGGGCTTTTAAAGTTTCGATCGAAGATGTTTAATAGCCCTCATGAAAAACGCAGTGAAAAGCATATTTCCAATCCCTTTAAGGGATCTGCGGCTAAAAGATTAAACATGTACTTGCGCTGGATGGTGCGATCCAATGAAGGCGAAGTTGACTTTGGATTATGGTCTCAAATAAAGCCTGGGGACCTCTATTGCCCTTTAGATGTTCACAGTGGAAGAGTAGCTCGGAAATTAGGTTTGTTAAAGCGAAAAGCCAATGATTGGAAAGCCGCTGAGGAGCTCCGTCAAAGCCTTGTAAAATTAGACCCTAAGGATCCTGTAAAATATGATTTCGCTTTATTTGGTTTGGGGGTTTTTGAAAAGTTTTAATCGGAGATTTCCTTAGACAGAATCAGCTGGCTCTCAGGTCTAAGCATACTTTCCTGCATCATCTTAGCCGCAATATCTTTAGCCTCTACAGGTTTGTAATTAGCCGGTATTAAAGGTTTTAAAAAGTTCATCACAACCTTTCCAATCCTTTCACCTAAACGCTTTTCTTTACGCGGACCTAAAATCATGGAAGGGCGAAAAATATGGCTTTCAATGGCCATTTTCTGAATGGCTTCTTCCATTTCCCCTTTTGTCCTTAGATAAAAATTAGAGCTCTTCGGTGAAGCCCCCATAGAGGAAACTACCGAAACTAATGTGCCTCCTTGAGCGATAGCCCATTTTGTTGCATTAACAGGAATACCAAAGTCGATTGCCCTATACCTACTTTCATCGGGAGTCTTAGCCTTTGTCGTGCCAATGCAGATGTACACTATATCCACCTCAACTTTGAAATCCCAAAAGGCCTCATCGAGTAAATCACCTAAACGTTCATCTAGTTTTGGGTGATCGTATTTAATGGACTTTCGTCCGATAGATAAAACTGAGGAAATTTCATCTGAATTGCATAAGTCTTTTACCAGAAAGGAACCTACCAAACCTGAGGCGCCTAAAATCACTACTTTCTTCATTCTCCAGTTTTAATCAGATTTAAATAATAGGGGTCTTCAAGTTTGTACTCATGATGGGAAAATAAATCCAGTATTACTCCCACGCCAACCAAAGCTGAGCCTAGAATTAATTGATTTGTACTTATTAAGGGCCACCATTGTCCGTTTATTGCATTATTAACCGCTGTTATTCCACTAAAGAAAAGCGCCGCAGAATAGCTCGCATTGGCAAAAAAACCCATCAAACCGCGAGGATATCGAACCCCTTCAATCTGCTCAAAACTTAAAAATCGGGTTCCAAAACTTATTCCAGTAGAGTCTCCACCATCAAAGGTGGCGGTAAACCAATTCAATTCCTCCCCATTTCGTAACTGAATTTCGATGTGATCACCTTCTTTCCAGCGACTCAAGGGTAACCCTCCTTTCTGCATCAGGTACAAATAATCCTGTCCTTGTGAAATCGCTGCACTAAAAATCAGAAGAAGTAGACTAATCTTTCGGCTCATTGCTTTTGTATTGGTAGTTTATTTTAATCCCTGTTTGTCGCGAATCATTATCCTCTTGCCAATAGTCAGGCCCATATCTTTCAATTTGATCGCTGAGATCATCACTAATATCTTCATAACTAAAGGGTTTCGGGAAATCTTTGGGCGGGGAATTTCGAAAATAAACAGCTAAAAGCACTCCAATTAAAGCACCTGATATATGAGCCTCGTGGCTTACACCGGGCTCTACTGGAACCAGACCCCAGACCATACTTCCGTATAAAAAAACAACCAACAGGCTTAATGCCAATAAATTAGGGTGAGCCCTGAGCAATCCACTAATAAAAATAAAGGCCGCTAAAGCATAAATCAAACCGGAAGCCCCAATATGGTAGCTGGGTCGTCCCCAGAGCCAAATAGCCAATCCGCTGAATAACCAACTAATCACCAGCAAGGGTAAAGCCTTTCGTGGGTAGAAATACAGAATAGCTCCTGTTAAAATGGTGAAAGAAATAACATTGTTTCTCAAATGCTCAAAACTGCCATGGATTAAAGGCGCTGAAAAGAGTCCAATTAAGCCCTCACCCCTTAAAGGATAAACACCAAACTGATACAATCCCAAATTAAGCCTAGAATCAAGCCCGAAAATGGCGATCATCAGTACACTTAGACTGATAGGGAAAAGCACGAAAGACCGCCTCCATAGAGGGCGAATTGAATCTATTTTTTTGATGTCGTCATTTTTCATGCTCCGTTTTTAAATGTAGTAATTTAGAAGCTCAAAAACAGTACCCATGAACGCTCCACTGGCGGAAAGACTGAGACCTCGGACATTAGATGAAGTAATCGGCCAAAATGACCTATTAGGAGAAAATGGTCAATTGCGTAATCTTATCGAAAAAGACCTAATTCCATCCTTAATTCTATGGGGTCCTCCCGGTGTGGGTAAAACTACCTTAGCGCAACTTATCGCTGAAAAGTCGAATCGCAAATTTTTCACCTTAAGTGCGATAAATAGTGGTGTTAAAGATGTACGCGAAATATTACAAAAGGCCCAGAGTCAAGGTTTATTTGCTCAAGGCCGTGCCCCTATTCTATTCATTGATGAAATACACCGTTTCAGTAAATCCCAGCAGGATAGCTTATTAAATGCGGTTGAAAAGGGTATAGTGGTTTTAATCGGAGCGACGACCGAAAATCCCAGCTTTGAAGTTATTCCAGCCTTACGTTCTAGATGTCAGGTTTATGTTTTAGATGCCTTAGGGCAATCCGAATTAGATGCCTTACTCCAGAGAGCCTTAGAAAATGATGAGTGGTTAAAGTCTCAAGCGTTTAGCATTTCAGAAAAAGAAGCCTTAATGCGCTACAGTGGCGGGGATGCCCGTAAGTTTTTGAACAACCTCGAATTAGTAGTGGGCCAGCTAAATAAAGGTGAAGCTATTACCAATGCAAAGGTTGAGCAAGTATTAAGCGGGAGCGTAAGTAATTACGATAAAAATGGAGAGCAGCACTATGATATCATTAGTGCCTTCATAAAGTCTATTAGGGGGAGCGATCCCAATGCCGCAGTATATTGGTTAGCGAGGATGATTGAAGGTGGAGAAGATCCAAAATTTATAGCCCGCCGACTCATCATTTCGGCTTCCGAAGACATAGGCTTAGCCAATCCCAACGCCCTTTTAATTGCCAATGCTTGTTTTGATGCCGTTTCCAAAGTAGGCTGGCCTGAGGGACGTATTCCTTTATCCCAATGCACGATTTATTTGGCAAATTCTGCGAAGAGCAATTCAGCTTATCTGGCTATCAATAAAGCGCAAGCCTTAGTTAAACAAACCGGTGATCAAGCTGTGCCATTAGCTCTGCGCAATGCCCCTACCCAACTTATGAAAGACCTTAATTATGGTGATGGCTATAAATACAGTCATGATTACCCTGGAAATTTTGTAGCACAGGAGTTCCTTCCAATCAATTTAGTGGGTAGCACCTTGTACGAAGCTCAAGATAATGCGGCCGAAAAAAAAACCAGCGCTGTTTTGCAACAACGCTGGCCTAAGTATTATTCTAAAGATTAAGGTTCCTTTAGAAACCGTTGAATTGACGGGTTACTTCAATATTAGCTCCATTTGCATTACTTAAGCTAATTTTAAAGAATTTATCACATCCATCCTTACCGCCGTTACCATCATCCGCTCCATCAGTGGCGATAAAATCTAAACCAGCATCTGTAAATGTAATCGGGCTAGGATTTATAGTTGTGGAGATATTCAATGCCACAACTCCTTCCGTAACGCGATACTGGCATGTATTGTCAACTTTTAAGGGAGAAGTAAAGTTAATGGCAAAAGTGTATTGACTATTGTCGTAAGTAGCAGAGGTACCACCACTTGCTCCATCAGCCATCGTGTAGACATCATCAGTAATGTCATTAGTCGTTGCGGCACCAGCCAACCAGGTAAGCGTTTTAGTACTATTTAGTACAAAAGCCTTAGGCCCTCCATCTTCAGTAGAAGTATTATCCTCAATAGTCAGTCCTGTTATATTTTGATCAAAAATCACATTTGTTGCATCACTTTGGTTTAATACATTCATACTGCCTAAAACAGGTTTGTCATCTTCAAAGTAATTATCAAAAGAAGCTGTAATCGATGCGCCTGGCGTTAAATATCCAGTTTGAAGATTGGCAATGGTCATCATCACCTTACCTTTTACAACTTTACCCCTGGTATTCGTACCTGTTCCATAGTCTAAATAATAAGTACCTGGATTACTTGCATCCTCGTCAAATGAGGCATTATCAATAGTATAGGGAAGTGCATCTCCTGCTTCCAGCTTACGCATGGCCTCATCAACATTTTTAAACAGTTGACTAGCAGTACCTTCAGCCTCAACATAAAGCTCACCCATTGCTGCTTCTATTTCGCCTAATGACGATAATCCATCTTCCTCGCAGGAAGTGAAGGCAAAAGCTACTAAAGCCAGGGCCATTAATTTGTAATTCATTTTTTTCATGATTTGGAGGGATTTAGATTAATAATATAATGCCAGTTCTACCGTCTCAGCAGCCTGCTCATTTTCTTCTATTTGTTTTTCTTGTTCTTCTTTATTCTTTTTTCTTCTTCCGTAGAAGGTAAAGTTAAGACCTAATCTAAGATCACTGGTCTGAACCATAGCGTAATCTGCCGCCATAACATTTTCCGTCAATACATAAAGCTGCAATGGTCCTAATTTCATATCAAAACCAACTCCTACATTATGCATAGTACCGTTAATAACAGAATAGCCTGCTGTAAATTGGAAGAATCTACCCCAGCGTCCGACATAATTGATACCATAGTCATTAAACATTTGACCATTCCATATTCTGGTATGAAATAAGGCTCCAAAGCTATGTTTAGGGGTGATGTGATAATTAAATGAAGCAAAAGCCCTACTCATTAAATCACGGGTATAAGTATTACCATCAACCTCTTTAAAGTTAAAGGCTGCTTGTATGCTATCTGTTACGGATGATCCTGCATTACTAAAATCATCCTCACTTAGATCGAACTTAATACCGTCAAAGTCATATTGACCTTCACTAACATAATCCCTATTGAAAGAATTGTAAGTAATGGTTCCGTAATCTAAGAATGATGCACTTACGTCAAATTTATCACTAATTTTATAATGCGCACCCAAATCGAAAACAAGTCCAGTGTTTTCAGGCAGGGCAATGTCCAAAATCTCCTGATCAGCGAAGCTTTCTAAAGCGGGAGGTCCTGAGGTACGTACTAGAATATCGGAAGTAGCTATTAAATTATAATTGCCATCATTCTCAATTTTCAAGTTCATTCGCTCGATATAAGCATGCTGTTGCACATAAACATACTTCGCTTTAAAGCCCAGTGTTAATTTCTCATCCAAGAACTTGTGTTGATAACCCAAATAGAAATCAGTTCGGTTGATGGTCTCTAAATCAAACGTGTTTAAATCAATATTGGTTAAACTTCCATTACCACTGAAAAGCACTTGGAATAGCTGATAAGGAAGGTCCATCTTAAAGTCAATGGTTTGAGTCGCACCTAAAGTGACGAAACCCTTACCTGCTTTAAAACCAATACCGAGGAGCTCTACCCTATTAATCAGATTCAATTGACTCGTCTGATCGAGGCGGCTACTCAACTTAGCTAAGTTTTGATTGATATCCGTTCCTTTTTCAAAAATGTCCTGTAAGGCAAATCCTGAATTATGGAAATGGGTGCTGAAACCCGACACCGCGGGTAGACCGATATACCATTTAGTTTGATGAGGATAAGCTGGGTTGGTATGATGAACTTGAGGAATCGCGTTAAAATTATACAGAAGCATATCGCTCTGTGCGAAAAGGCCTAAACTAAAGACCAATGCTGAAGTAAGGGATAATAACTTTTTCATTAGTCGTTAAATATTGAGTAGTTACCTTTCACTTGAATCGCAGTCTGAATTTTCAAATCGTAATCATTGTAAAGTTTAACAGCGGTTTGTCCGCCATTAGTTGTACTTACTTTAGCCACGAAACGCAAGTCTTTCATACGAAGGAAATCATCGATCAAATCTGAATCAAATTCCACTGGAATGTCTTGCACATTTGGACCACTCACCCTTCCATTGGCATCTACTGGAGCGGCTCCTAATAATGGAAGTTGGAAACCGTTGATACTATCTCCCAATTCGTTTATGAAACTAACATCAAGAATAAGCTCGAAGGGCAAACGGTTTTCGGAACGGAAATAAACGGTCATTTCATCAAGATTGTCGAGATTATCAATATCACCACCCAAATCTTCGACCGTTTGATCCAAGCGCATATTCTCTAATCGGAATTCGAGCGGGACATTGACTTCAAAATCTAAAACCACATTGGATGTCTTAGAGATAAAGTTAGGTGTTGCCCCTACCCCATTAGGATTAATCTGGATATTTCCAGAATAATAAATCTTCTGCGGGATATTGGCCAGGAACTCGGTAATCTGAGAGTTGTTAGCGTCTAAGGTTAAATTCGAAACGGCTACTACACCAGGAGATGGTGATGCTGTAATTTCAAAGGGATCATTATCTAAAGCAACACGGGTTTGTTCTGCATTTTCACCAATAAAATCAGTGGTTATGCGTATTGGCAAACCTACTGTCGAGTTAGTAACAAGGGTTAAGCTTGGATTGGTTAAGTAAAAACCACCCGCAAATTGATCAATACCATTAATGTTAAATTCGAAATCCCCGGGAGGAGCAGCCTGCACTCTATCTCCAAAGTCACCACTAGCAACACTAATGTCCAAATCTTCGAGGGCGAAGGCAAGGGTATAGATTTCACCGCTTTGAACATTTGCTGTATCCAGCAACTCAGCAGTAATGCTCAAAGCATTTACTGATGTACCACCATTGGTAAAATCAAAGACCAGGTTATTAATATCGGAGGAGTCTATTAAATTAGAAGTTCCTGCCAGTAAAGTAAAGGTATCTGTATAAGTTACCCCATTGATTGAGGCATTGTTAAAAGATAGAACAAAGCGCGTATCTGAAGGTACCGGATTAGGGCCGTTTATTTCAATAGCAATATTTCCAGTTTCGAAAGTAGCATCAAATAGTTGGGCTCCAGCTATTGTCCCTAAAGCAACATTAAGCGCTAAAGTAGGTTGGCTTTTTTCTACAGGAAGTGGGATCGGATCCTGATCCGGAATGGTTAAAATATCCTCAATAGAGTAAGTGAAAACCGAATCTTGTCGATAATAAATCCGTAAAGCATCGTCCGGGTCTACAACTAGGGTTGAATCTTCTATGTCTGAGGTTAGATCGCTCAAGGTTAAGGTGAGATTGGCAAGCGGTAAGGTAGCACCACTTTCTACCTTAATATCATTGATCATATCAAAATCAAGTTCTTTTCCGCAAGAACCTAGGATACCTAAAGCAAGCAGGACTAAAAGCCATCTACGTGTTTTGAGGCTGGTTTTAAATCGCATAATTGTGAGTAACATTTAACTATATAAATATACAAAATTGATGCTGTCAGTCCATGATAATTAGCGTAAACGACGTATTTCCATGAATAAACGACGTATAAATTTTTCTACTTAAAGTATTCTCATCTCCGTTCGTCGATTTTGAGCACGTCCGGATTCTGTGTCGTTGGAGGCTATTGGCGCCTTACTGCCGAATCCTTTATACCCTAAGCGAGATTTGCTGATTCCGGCGGCAAGCAAGGCATTATAAACCGCTTTGGCTCGATTTTGACTCAAAGTTTGGTTGTAATCTGCCATACCTTCACTGTCGGTATGACCTTCAATACTTACTCGTAAGGAAGGGTTTAAACTCAAAAACTGAACCAGCTCCTTAATTTCATTACTACTCTTTTTGTCCAATTCGTAGGAGTCTGTCTCAAAAAATATATTCTCCAGGACCACGGATTGTCCTGCTTTAAGCGGTATTAGTTCCACCAAAAGCTCCAATGCAGATTCTCGATTCTGCTTTTCCAAAGCGAAATTTTTGGAATAGAATAAAAATCCAGGCTTTGCCACGCTTAAACCATAATCTGATTGAGCGGGAAGCACGGCATAAAAATAACCAGAACGGTTGGTAGACCCATTGATAATCCGATTTGAGTCCACTAAATCACGGAACTCTAATTTGGCTTGCAAAAATTTACGGGTCTCAGCATCGATCACCTTACCTTGCAAATAGGCGATTGGTAAGGCTCGTGCTGGCGGTGGAAGCTCAAACTGATAAAGGTCTAATTTACCGTAACCGCCTTCCAAAGCATCCGAACTAAAATAACCTGTTTTCCCGTCCGGGGCCACAATCAAGCTAAACTCCTGAAAGGGTGTATTTATAGGTTTCCCGAGATTCAAAGGCTCTCCCCAGCTTCCATCGTCTTGACGGGTAGATACAAAAAAATCCAAATCACCCATGCCAGGATGTCCATTACTGCTAAAATATAAATGCTCATTATCGAAGTGTATGTAGGGCGAAGTCTCTTGCACTGGAGTATTTACCAAACCTGGCACTTTCTGAGCTTTAGACCAGCGGCCATCAGCAAACTCGGATTGATAAATATCCATTTTTGAGTCATCGCCACTCTTTCCTCGGACAAAGTAAAGCGTACGTCCATCTGGAGATATGGATGGCTGGCTTTCCCATAGACCCGTATTAATGGATGAACCAAGGTTTAAGGCATTGGACCACTGTCCATTGGGCTCCAGAAATGAAGCGTAAATATCACAAGACCCTCTTCCGTCGGGTCGGTCACAGGCGGCAAAGAAGATGACATCTCCAAAGGCATTAATACTTTGAGCGCCTTCATTGCCTCTTGTATTGAGTCGACCGGGTAAAATAGTAGCTTTTGACCAAGGTCCAGAAACACTGTCTTTAGTGCTAAACCAAAAATCTTCGTCGAGCTTTGGACCTTCTAATTTTCGATGGGTAAAAACTAAGGTCTGCCCATCGGCCGAAATTGATGGGAAGTATTCGAGTTCTTTTGTATTCACTCCAGCTCCTAAATTTATAGGCTCATAAGGAAAGAGTTGGTCCGCGGCTTTTTTTGCAAATTGGGAGCTCTCCAGCTTTCGATCTATTTCCGCAAAATAACGCTTGTTAGCGCGAGGATGGCTTTTGTAAGATTCGAGAAACAGAATGGCTTCATCATAACGCTCTAATTCGAAAAGGAGCCTACCTTGAAAAAGGTCTACGTAATAGGGAGGATCGTAATCTCGTGCTTTTTCGTATTGTGAGATGGCACTATCGCCAAGGCCTAGAATTTTAAAAATATCAGCCTTAAAAAGATATACGTCTACAAAAGTGGGATCTTCCTCCAGCGCATCATTTAAAGACTCTAATGCTCCTTTATAGTTTTGCTTGCTGGAATACTGTCGTGCCTTGGTAAGATCTTTAATGGCATCATCGCGTTGCGCGTGCAGCCCAGTTGAAAAGATGAATAGTATAAGGAGCGTTCGTAAAACCATAAAGTATTTAGCTACTATTTAGCAAGAATCATACAAATATGGTCAATGTTACTTAGTTAGCCTTTAGGTAAGTAATGAAATCCCGATTAATCCTTCCACTCACCCATTTTTCCAGCTTGATAATCAACAAAAGCCTGATATAATTCCTCTTGAGAACTCATCACAAAAGGACCCTGGGCCGCAATAGGCTCATTGATCGGGTCTGCCTCGCCAAATATCAAGTAGGAATTACTTAATGCTTCAACATGCAGACGACCCTTTGTAGCTTCAAATTGAAGCAGTTGTCTTTTTTGAACTTCGTAGTCTAATACTTTCAAGCTCCCAGAAACTAAGTAAAACAAAACCTGCCCCCCTTTTAGATCTAAGTCCACCTTAGCCCCTTTCTCCATTCGAATTGTAGACATGAATTGAGGGTAGGGACTATTAACAGGGCCTTCATAATCAGCCCATTGTCCTGCAATTAAATCTAGAATAACACCTGGAGCGATTTCAATGTGAGGAATATCTTCAAAATGGAAACCTTGGTAATGAGCTGGACTTGATTTCTTAGCCGCAGGGAGGTTAATCCATAGTTGTAATATTTCGAGAGGACCACCTTCCTTTAAAAACTCTTCAGAAGAAGTTTCGGAATGAATAATTCCCGCTCCGGCGGTCATCCATTGAATTCCGCCTTTAGTAATTCGGCTGCTAAAACCTTGACTATCCTTATGCACCAACTCCCCCTCGACAATGAAGGTCAAAGTTTCAAAACCACGGTGAGGATGCGGCCCAAAAGGCAGGCCATCATTATTTGCCTGAAAGTTTTCTGGACCGTGATGATTAAGAAACAAGTAGGGGTCCAGCTCATCCATTCTTAACCGCGGTAAGGCCCTCCAGGTTTGTAAGCCCGGCATGTGAGCCGGTACAGCATTCGATACCGTCTTAATTTTAATCATAGCATTTATAAGCTCGATTTTAATTATTTGTTCGAAATCTTAGTTTAAAAGCTTATATAAATAGCATTCTTTTTATTTTAGCGTATTATTTTGATAGACTATGAAATCGCTCGGAAACAATATTCGCTTTTTACGCAAAGTAAAATCATGGACCCAGGCTGATCTTGCTGATAAACTTGATGTCAATCGAAGTCTTATTGGCGCTTACGAAGACGGCCGCACCGAACCGCGCTTGGCCACTCTTCAGGTGCTTTGTCATCTTTTCAATGTTTCCTTGGAGGAATTGCTGTACAAACCGTTAGATAAGCAAGCCCCGCAACCTAAAAGACAGGATCTACCACTACGCATATTACCAGTAGCCGTCGAAAAGAGTGGAAAGGAACTGATTAGTCTAATACCCCAAAAAGCAGTCGCAGGTTACACCCAAGGTTATGCCGACTCGGAGTATATTGAAGGGCTTCAATCTATTAGCCTGCCTCTTCCAGAATTGCAGCAAAGTGGCAGTCTTCGAATCTTTCAAATCGAAGGAGATTCAATGCTTCCTGTGCAACCTGGTTCCTATATCATTGGCGAATTTGTGGAAAACTGGGAAACGATTAAAAACAATGAATGCTATATATTATTAACCCTCAATGACGGTATCGTTTATAAAAGAGTGGAGAATGAATTGATTCGTGAAAATCGACTGGTCCTAAAATCAGATAACAAAGAATACAAACCCTATCATTTAGATGCGCTGGAAATTTTAGAAATATGGCATGCTAAGGGAGTTCTAAGCTTCCAAGTACCCAGTGAAAATGACATTCAAGACCAAAATTACCGACACATGATTCAAAACCTTGAAGAGATTAAAAAGGACCTTTCAAGCATCAAAGCAAAAATAGCTTGATGGCCAAAATCTAGGGCATTTGCCTAATTTCCAATATCATAGATTGTTCTTAATTTGGATTTAAAATACGGTCTATGAAGAACTTATACCTCACCATTCTTAGTGTTTTATGTCTTAATTCTAACGCACAATGGTATTCTTGCGGAGTTACCAATGGCTTAAATAACCGACATATTGAGACTATAAACTCATTTATTGTTCATCAAGGCAGGCTGTTTGCACACAATGGTATGACTGGGCAGTTGTATTCAGATAAACAAGGTAATAACTGGGACACTGTAAACTATAGTTTCAATGGAAGTATTACCTACTTGTATGAATTAGATCAAAAGCTTTATGCTTCTACCATGATAAATGGTGTCCTTGGCGGGTACCAATATTACAGTACGGATAAAGGAGCCACTGGGTCGATTGACACTGCTGGAATGCCTGTTAGCGCTGTAAATGCCAACTTTCCGGCTACGGTTGTTAAGGCCCAAAGTTTAGGGGATTATTTCTTTTATCAGTTTAATATACCCCAAGCTTATCAATGGCGCCATAAAGATTCGTCCGTTTACCATAGAGATGCCTACGCTAATCTTAATTTGCTTAGTGGCTGGCATGTAGATAATGATACCCTCTGGGGTTTACTTAACGGAAGATTCCAATATTGCACTCAGGCAAAAGCCGCTTTTACCCAGGTCAATAAGGATAGGCTGCATATAAACGCAGATTTCAAAATACAAAAGGTACTCTTGCGCCATGCTAATGGAACCCTAATTT
>CBFHRN010000015.1:0-39264 GCA_965658275.1 Croceimicrobium sp. | reverse complement strand
ACATACTGTAAAAACCCGCGTAGTTATCGTCGTAATTACGAGGTTCCCAATTGTCGTATTCGGAATAGGCCTGTTTTTCGGCCGACTGATAATCGCAGGGATCTAAACCCGATTCCAAAGCAGCAGCGAGAACGATCGGTTTAAAGGTAGAGGCCACCGAATGTGGAGCCGCCGCAGCATCAAAAGGTAAATAGCGGTGATTGGGTCCGCCAACCCATGCTCTAACGGCACCCGTCTTAGGGTCCATCACTACCGAAGCCCCCCTCAATAATTTCAAATAATGGGCAAGGGAATCATTCATACTGAATGCTCCACTCACATCCCCACCCGGTCTAAAAAGTTGCATCGGCCTCTTTTTTTGCCAGGCCGCCTCAATAGCTTCATCACTAAGGCCTTGGGCGGCTAGCGACTTGTAGAAAGGAGTATTCTGCTTGGCTTGATCAAAATAACGGGGCTGCTTCGACCAAGGCTCCTTACTGCCCCAGTGGGCATCAAACTTATCTTGCCAGCGATTGAGATGACGGTCATAGGAAGACTGCAAATCGCCTTGTTTCTTGTAATGCAGGGTGGTTTTTATAATCAAACCATCCAATCGCGGATCCCAAGCCGAGCCATCGGGCTTTAATTGATCTTTTAAAATTTGCTTGAGTTCCTTCTGCACTTGTGCACTGAAATAGGGTGCGGGACCACTCTGCAATAAATTGCGGTATTTTAACTCTAAGGGCAGGCTTTGTAGGGAATCTCGATCCAGCTCCGAGATAAAAGCATTACGGTGCATTTGGGCAAACACCACATTCCTTCTTCGCAAAGCAGGCTCTGGGTTTAAACGTGGATTGTAATAGGTATTCGCTTTTAGAAGCCCGATTAAAACCGCCGCTTCCTCTAGGCGCAAATCGCGCACTTCTTTGCTAAAAAAGCGCTCGCTTCCCGCATCAATCCCATAGGTGTTCTCCGAAAAACTTACCGTATTAAAATAGAGCGCTAAAATTTCTTCTTTGCTGTAAATCGCCTCTAAACGCTTGGCGATAATAATCTCTTTGATTTTATTGATTATTATGCTGATAGCCCCAAAGTCCTTTCGGCCAAAAAGATTTTTGGCTAACTGCTGACTAATGGTACTGCCTCCCCCGGCACTTTCATCTTGGAGCAAGATGGATTTTACCACCACACGCGCCAAACTGCGCCAATCAATTCCTGCATGATCGTAAAACCGCTCATCTTCGGTAGCGATTAGGGCCTCAATTAAATGTTGGGGTAAATCATCGTAGTCGACCAGACTGCGATTTACACGGTAGACTTTATCGATAAGCTTTCCTTCCTTGGAAAGAATTTCGCTGGCCTCCGATTGCTGGATTTCCTTAAGCTCGGTGCTACTGGGTATGGGTCCCCAGAAACCTAAATAAACGCTGGCGATGATTAAAGTAAGCGCGGCAAAGCCCCCTAAAGAAAGCTTAATCAGGAAGCGCAGAAGCCTTCCTTTCGATTTTTTGACTCGAGCCTTAGAGCGCTTCGAGCGTGATTTTTTATTCGGTTTTTTCTTTGCCAAGCGCTTTTAGATGCGTTTCATCTGTTGCTTAAGCACCTTTACTTGATCATCGAGCATTCCACGTGTATCCAGTTTCTTTACTTCAGTAAGTAAAACCTGAGCTTCACGCTTACGACGCTTCGCCATGGCAATACCGGCTAACTGTAATTTAGCCATCGCTTGATCGTGCTTCTGACGCAAACCCGTTTTAAGGGCTTTACGTAGTAAGGTCTCGGCCTTACCGATGCCATTCTGCGATTCAATCATACCGCTAAGCATGTAATAATAAGCCAACTGCCCTTTAATTAAAGCCGCTTCTGGATTTTTAATATGACTTAAAGCTTTTTGAGCCTTAGCCATATCGTTTTTACGTAAAAACCAGAAGGCTTGTAAAATGCGCTCATTACGGAAATAGGTGAATATTACTAAAGAAGACAGTAATAACCACATGATTCCATTACCAATCTCTACTTCAATGAATTGCCAAACGGAAAGACCAAAAAAGATGGCGGTTAATACCAGTCGTAAATATTTGCTTAACATGAATGTATTCTATTTGGGCCGCAAAAATAGGGCTATTTTTTGGCTCAACCTTTTAAAACTTAGCTACCATTTTCACATTCAGTAAACGTGGGGTAAGGTAGTTTGGTACGGCATATTGACGCGCAGTACTGATATCCTTGACCCAAAGGTAACTGATGGTATTGGTAATATCGAGGAGATTAAACACTTCTAAACCAATCCAGAGACTCTTGAAGCTATTCACAAACTTATTCTCATAGCTACGGCCCTCGCGAATTAAAACCTTTGAAAAGCCGATATCTACCCTTCTGTAATCGGGTAAACGGAAGACACGATCTTCAGGTAAAGCTTGAGGTGGCCCAAAAGGTAGACCCGTGCCATAGGCCAAGGTCAGACTCACCCTAAAGCTTGGGTCGTTCGGTAAATAATCTTGAAAGAAAATTTTAAAGTTCAATCGCTGGTCGGTAGGTCTCGGTAAATAGCCCGCATCGTCCCCTTCTATATCTTCCTGAATGGTCATAAGGGAAATGGAAGCCCAGCTATCAATTCCTTTGACGAATTCCCCATTAATGCGGTAATCAATGCCGGTTGCAAATCCACGAGCATTGTTTTCGGCTCGGTAGCGGATACGCACATTATCTTGGTCGTAAGGAATTAGGTCGTTCATGGACTTGTAGTATAATTCCGTAACCATTTTAAAGGGTCGGTTCCAGATGCGCAATTGGTAATCATTAGCCAAAACGAAGTGAATGGCTCTTTGGGCACGAATATTTTCATTAACCCCGCCATCTAGATTACGCATCTCCCGGTAAAAAGGCGGTTGGTAGTAAAAGCCTGCCGCGATGCGGAAAACCATATCGCGTTTTTCCCAATTAGGTTTCCAACTTAAGCTGGCACGCGGGGAAAGTACATTCTGGCCATTAAAAGTCCAGTAATGATTGCGGAGTCCTACGTTGTAAAAAAGATCGCCATTATCCTTCAACTCGATAATTTCACTGCGCTCGATAAAAGCGGTAGCACGTAACGAATTTAGCTCCACTTTGGAGGCAAAACTCTCAAAGAGCTCCAGTTGATTTTGCTGAAGGATGGAGGTATAAACATTACCCGCCAAAGGATTTCCTTGATCATCTACCAGGGTTACAATTAGCGAATCGTAATTAAAGCCGCTATTGTTGGGCACATTAAAGCCTGCCGAATCAATGCGTTCCCATTCTTTATAACGGTCGATGATATCTTCCATTTGCAGCTTCACACCCCAGCGCCAAGTAACCTCGTCTAAATCGTAAATACCTTGATGCGAAACATTGGCCACAATAGCATCTAGATAATTTCGGGCGTAATTTTGAAATGAGCCAACGGAGCGGGTAAAGCTAATTTCACCGAAATCATCACTACCTAAATTAGTGTTGAGTTCCCCTAAGCGATAAGCCCCAATCACATCGAAATATTCTTGCTCCGTAGTTTGAAATACGGAAGACTGGAAGATGAGCTGCAAATTCTTCTTCGGACGGTATTTCGCTCCTAAGGCCGCAAAGCGAGTCGTAAAATCATAGTCCTCGCGGCCATCAAAGAAAACATTTAAACGCAAGGATTCTTGGATGGTACCGAAGTCTGTGGTTCGGCTGGCGGGTATCACTTGGTATAGATTTCGACTGTAGTTCCCTAGGAAATTAATTTCCCATTCATCGCTAAGATCATACGTAAGGTAGGCCTGAATATCTGTAAACTGCGGAAGGAAATCGGCCTCGGTATCCAAGGAGCCCAATAGCAATTGATTGGTTCGATAGCGTGCCCCCACCATCGCGCTTAGTCGATCATTGGCCAATCGATCTTCATACACCAAATTTCCCCCCAGCAAACTCCCTTCTACCGTCATGGCAAACTCACTGGGCTTGCGATAGGTAATATCGAGCACCGATGCCATCTTATCCCCGTAACGCGCCTCAAAACCGCCTGCCGAAAACTTCACATTGGAAACCATAGCCGAGTTTACAATGCTCATCCCTTCTTGCTGCCCATTACGCACCAGAAAGGGGCGGTATACTTCTATTCCATTGATGTAGACTAAGTTCTCATCGAAGTTCCCCCCTCGTACGGAATACTGCGAGGAAAGCTCACTATAGCTACTTACACCGGGTAAGGTTTTAATAATCCCTTCGACCCCTGAATTCGGACCCACAAATGCTTCGATAGACTTCTTATCGACCGAAACCTGATTATCAAAGCGTGATTTCCGATCCACAATGTTCACGTCTTCCAAGATATTGCTGAGCAGGGCCAAATCCCGGTTAATTTCCCGCACTTCATCCTCGCCAATGCTAAAATGCACGGTATCAGGAATGTAACCGAAGCTGGTGAAATACACGATTTGCCCGCGGCCCGGAGAAATTTCCAGTTCATAGCTACCATCGCTATTACTTAAGGTGTAAAACTCTCCAACCGTAACCTTTACCCCATCCAAGCCTTGGCCTTTAGGATCTTTAATCGTTCCGGTTAATTTAGACTGAGCGCTTAAAGTAGTGGTGACTAAAAGAAAGTAGAATATGGCTCTTAAGCGCATGAATTATTTCTTGAGCGATTGAAAAAATTGTTGCCAAGCGAAGGGATTGGTAAGGGCTCCCAAAATGGCAGTACCGCCATTTCCGAATCCTTGATAACGCCCATAATCGTAGATCGCTTGGTTTTGAATTTGAATGGCCATGTCTTGAGCCTCTGCCGCACTGAGGCCCATGGTTGCCGCACGATCACGCAAGGCTTGAATCGCCAAATTACGCATGGCTAAGTCATTCATGGTAGTGGGAATATTGGTGGCCAAAAATTCTTCTTTAAAACGATCGGGGGTAGGCCAAGGATAAAGGGTAACCTCTTCGAGCAAGGTTGTATCCCTCTGCATAACAATCCTAGCGAGGTAGGCCTTTTTGCTGAGGGTATCAGGCACCACCAGTATTTCTTTACTAAAACCAATACAACTAAAACGAATGGTATCACCTTCTTTAGCGGCAAAGGAGAAAAAGCCATCTCCATCAGTCATGGTTCCACGCGTCCCCTGCCCTACGTAAACATGCGCAAAGGGTATAGCCCTTGGAATAGAGTCGTTGCTAATCACTATGCCACTCATCTGCACCACCTCATCTTCCTGCGCTTGCAGGGCAAGGCCGGTGAAAAGGAGAAAAAATAAGGCTAGTATTTTTAGCTTCATAGCAAGTAAACGACGATTTGGCGAAAATAGCATCTAGGGTCTAAATAGAGTCCATTTTTCCTTTGTTCCATTGCCTCGATCATCAAAAACGTTTAAAATTAACTCTTGTTTAGGCTTTTGAGTAGCCGGCCAGTGTTTAGCCTCAATAAAAAAGCGTGCCGTTTTCGCATCGTAATAAACGGGTACGAAAGCTCCATCTAAGGAAGCTGAATATTCGGAAATTCCGCTCAAATCGTCCTTTACGCGAATGCGTAAGGTTGCTTTATTGGATACAGATGTTCCATTCTTGAAATTAAGGGGAGTCACCTGGGGAGCTTTGTTGTCGTACATCACGGTAAAAGAGCCTAATTGACGCGTTCGTGCTCGCACCCATCCATCCTCGTATTTCCCTCCCTCATAGTCTAAAAATTTCCCGTTGCGTAAACTCGCCACAAACAATTGATAAGGTTCTACACCTTCTGGAATTTCATCGACTTTCAAGCTTAAATTGTAGTAATGGTGCACCGGTACAGACTCGTCGCCAAGGTTTAGGATGGGGGCTAAACATTGTGCGCAAGCCGGTTCTTGCGAGCGTTCCATTAGCCAGTCTTGGTAAAAGGAATATGCCGGAAAGCTCACACGATGTTTTATGTCCATGATATCTAGGGGCTTTTCGCGATTGACTTTAGCCATTTTTGGCCAGTCGGTGGCTAATGTTGTGGAAAGCCCATCAAAATCCTCAAACTCAATTCCGCTCTTTTCATCGGGACGATGCTGGTAATCCAATTTAAAATTCAAAACACTGGTATTACCGGCGATATCGGAAGCCTCAATGCGGATATCCACTAGTGTATCGTGCTCAAAAGCGATGTGATCTGATTTTAAGGTATTCCGATAAACACTTAACTGATTTCCCGGAGATCGATAAAGCCGGTGTAGGGTTTTTTGGCAGCAACTCTTCAAGGCATAGTCGATATGGGCATTGATGTATCGTGTCTCCGAAAAAGCGAAAGTTTCCATTTCATAATGGTACTTCAAATGCTCGCCTACGAATAGTTTTAAAGCATAAACCCCATTGCGATTATTTGCACCGTCTTGGCGATCGATGGCGTAAATCCCAAAACTTACCGCATCCTTAGTACTGATCACCCCTTCCCCACTAAGCTCATAGTGCCCCTCGCTCTTTTCAATTAGGTTTATTTCACTCTGCCCCAGCATGAGTCCATCTTCAAAAGTGTAAACCTGCAAATCGCGCAATTCGGGATAACGCCTATCGGCCACCTTTAATCCAAATAAAAGAGGATTGATGATTTTTTCGGTTCGTGAATCTCGAATTTCATAATGCAAATGCGGACCACCCGAACCGCCGCTATTTCCAGACAAGGCTATCACATCGCCTTTTTCGACCGGAAATTCCCCTGCTGCTGGAAAGAGGTCTACTTCGTTTTTACGAAGCGTCATCATCTTTTGAATGACGTAGGCTTCGATTTCGGCATTAAATTCTTTCAGATGCGCATAAACCGTGGTGTAACCATTGGGATGTAGGAGGTAAAGCGCTAAGCCAAAGCCATAAGGCGAAACCTTAATACGACTCACATAGCCATCCGCGGCAGCATAGACCTTTAAACCTTCCCGGCCTTGGGTTTTAATATCGAGTCCCGAATGGAAATGATTGCCGCGCAGCTCACCAAAGGTGCCCGAAGAAATCAATTCGATATCAAGTGGGGGGCGAAAATAATCCTGGGGGTAATCTTGAGCATAAAGACCAAAGGACAGTAAACCGAAGAAGACCAGAATTATACGCATAAATTTGAATCGCTTTAATAGCCAAAAATAAGGATTGCAAGAATTAAGCCTAAAGAAGCCTGCATGATTTCCCAAAGCATTTGTTTTAATCATTTGCAATAGTACCTTTGGAGATTAGAGCTTCAATAGCAATGAAATCACTGGATGGGCAAATAAAAAACTTGGAAGTACTAGTCAATCAGTTGGTTAGTGAACACCTGGTTTTAAAGAGTCAGCAGCAAAAAAACGACGAAGAGCTGCAAACTCTGCGCTCAAGCCTGAAAGAACGCGATGAAGAAGTTCTAAAATTAAGAATGCAATTGGAACGGATGCGTTTGGCGCGAGGATTAGCACAAGATCCAAACGAGGCCAAAGCCGCAAAAGCAAAATTGGGTTCTTTAATGCGGGAAATAGATCGCTGTATAGCTTTATTAAACGAATAGCTTCTGACCGACAAGTATGTCAGACCTTTTAAAGATAAAAATATCCATTGCCGACCGGGTATACCCCCTTACCATTAAACGTGAGGAGGAAGAAAACATCCGTAAAGCAGCCAAGAGTATTGACGGCATCTTGCGCAAATACGAAGACGGTTATGCCGTTCGAGATAAGCAAGATTTGCTCGCGATGTGCGCCTTACAATTGGCTTCACGTTTGGAGAAAATCCAAACCAATAATCTGGTAGATGGATCCAAAGTAGGGAGCAAGCTTTCGGTTTTGGAAGAGAAGTTGAAACAAGCTATCGACTAAGCAAAGTTCTTTAGAATTATTTTTTCCCGCATCCTTTCCTGTATTTGCTAAACTCAACATTAATACAATAGGAGTTTAGCTCAGGATTTCTAGACCATGCCTCCTTAGAGTGGAAGGTCGAAATTTCCTGGTGGACTCCGATCCTGTCTAAACGGAGTTTAGACGAAACACGAAAAGGGTGCGGGTTTTTTTATGAATTAAACAAAATGGAAACCACAACAATCATCGTGGCTGCAGTCGCCCTTGTAGGCGGCTTTGCCATAGCCTGGATCATTAACCAAACTGCCCTGAAGAATAAGGGTGCTGCATTGATTAGTGAAGCGCAAAAAGAAGGAGAGCGCATCAAAAAAGAAAAAATCCTTCAAGCCAAGGAAAAGTTCCTTGAGCTAAAAGCAGAACATGAAAAAGTGATCAATAAGCGGGAAAGCAAGCTTAATGATCGCTACAACAGCGTAAAGGAAAAAGAACAAAAGGCGCGCGAAAATGCCGAGAACAATAAAAAAGATTACCGCGCCAATCAAAAGCTGCAAGAAGAGCTTAGTAAAAAACTGGAGGCCAATGAGCGCCTTCAAAAAGAGCTCGAAAAAATGCACCGTACCCAGGTTGAGCAATTGGAAGTAATTTCAGGCCTGAGCCCGGAAGATGCTAAAAACCAATTGTTGGAAGCGCTTAAAAATGAAGCGAAGACCGATGCGGCTGCCTTTATTCAAACTACCATGGAGGAGGCCAAACTTACAGCCGCTCAAGAAGCGCGTAAGGTGGTTATTCAAACCATCCAGCGGGTAGCCACCGAGCAAGCAGTAGAAAATTCAGTGTCGGTTTTCAATATTGAAAATGACGATGTTAAAGGTCGAATTATCGGTCGTGAAGGTCGTAACATACGTGCTTTAGAAGCCGCCACTGGTGTGGAGATTATTGTAGACGACACCCCGGAGGCTATTATCCTAAGTTGTTTTGACCCTGTGCGTCGTGAGATCGCACGTTTATCACTACACAAATTAGTAACCGATGGACGTATTCACCCGGCTCGTATTGAAGAGGTATGTGCCAAAACCAAAAAACAGATCGAAGAGGAAATCTTTGAAGTAGGTAAGCGTACCACTATCGACCTAGGTGTACACGGCTTACACCCCGAATTGGTGCGTATGGTGGGTCGTATGAAGTATCGCTCTTCCTACGGGCAAAACCTACTACAACACTCCCGTGAAGTAGCCAACCTTTGCGGTATTATGGCCTCCGAATTAGGACTCAACCCCAAGATTGCTAAGCGCGCCGGATTACTGCACGATATTGGTAAGGTACCTAGTGAGGAGAGTGAATTGCCTCATGCCATCCTAGGTATGAAAATGGCGGAGAAATTCGGGGAGAAACCTGAAGTATGCAATGCCATTGGTGCGCATCACGACGAAGTAGAAATGACCAGCTTAATTTCTCCGATTATCCAAGTTTGTGATGGTATTTCCGGAGCACGCCCAGGAGCGCGCCGTCAAATTGCAGAAAGCTATATGCAGCGTTTAAAAGACTTAGAGCAATTGGCCTTGTCTCAAAACGGCGTAAATCAAGCCTATGCGGTGCAGGCAGGTCGTGAGCTACGGGTAATGGTAGACTGCGATAAGGTAAGTGATGCCGATGCTGCTAAAATCAGCTTCGATATTTCGCAGAAAATTCAAAATGAAATGACCTATCCTGGCCAGGTAAAGATTACCGTAATTCGAGAAACTCGAGCGGTAAATGTGGCCCGCTAGATAGCCTCTAAAAGGCCTGCTAGGCCAAGATATCCAAAGCCCCGCGGATCAGTTTATCCACAACTGCTGCGGGGTTTTTGCTGAAGCTACCTTTCATACGGTTCGCCAAAATAGCGGATAGCGAAAGGCATTGCATGCCTAAAGCCCCTCCTAGACCATAGATCCCCGCGGTTTCCATTTCCAAGTTAGTGATACTTAATCCTTTGTATTTGAAGGCTTGCAGGGTCTTTAAAAAATCGGCTGGTGCCGCTGGCAGGGCAATCGATCTCCCTTGCGGCCCATAAAAACCATTGGCGGTAAGGGTAAGCCCTCTATGGTCGGCCAAAGCGGAAAATTGCTGTAAAAGCTCCGAATCGGCCAAAGCCAGATAGGGTTTAGGAATGGATGCGAGTCCAGGCACCTCCACAAAGTCCCCTTTCCAATCGTAGAAATACATGAGGCCATCAAAACCCAAGGCCGCTTCCGACATTAGTATACTGTCGATCTCCACCTCATCTTGCAAAGCTCCACTGGTGCCTAGGCGTATCACCTTAAGTGGTTCTAACACCTCTGCTTTTGGCTTTCGGTCGGCTAAGTCCCAAGCATAAGCCAGGTGTAGCTCATTAAAAACGATATCTATATTATCGGTACCAATTCCCGTAGAAATAAGGAGCAGTTCGCGTCCTCCTACCCG
The DNA here is from genome assembly GCA_965658275.1 of Croceimicrobium sp. Taxonomy (GTDB): domain Bacteria; phylum Bacteroidota; class Bacteroidia; order Flavobacteriales; family Schleiferiaceae; genus Croceimicrobium. The sequence goes on along the minus strand of CBFHRN010000015.1, from coordinate 29,086 downwards.
AGCCCGAATCGACCGAAATTCGCGACTACTGCGCTCAAAGAATATTTGATCTAGAAAAGGTTTAAAAGAATCCAACCTCTCGGGGTCTCCTACCGTAATAACAGTAGGAGGAACTTCACCATTTTTGAGCTGAAGGTGATAAATGCTTTGATCAGGATTGAGGATTATTTCAGATGTCCGCATGTGGTTAACCGAAGGGATTGAATTAAATTTGGCTCCAAAGAAAAAATAAATATGTCTGAATCATTCAAAATTTTAGTGCCAGTTGGGTTTTCTGAACAATCCTTGAATGCGCTAGACCAGTCTTTGATCTTCGCAAAGGCTGTTGAAAATGCTTCTATTACTCTGCTTTCTGTAATTGAGGAGGGAGGTCTCTTCTCCAAAATGTTCTCTTCTTCCAGCAACAAAGAAGAGCTAAGAGAACAAGTTAGTCAAAAGCTAAAAGAACTGGGTTCGAAATACGAATCCGAAACAAATATTCCTTTCACCACCATGATTGCCGAAGGCGTGGTATACGAGGAAATTGCTCGCGTAAGCAGCCTCATTGATGCCAACCTTGTGGTAATGGGAACCAATGGTAAGCCTCAGAACATTCGTACCCGTTTAATTGGATCGAACGCTTTCCGAACCGTAACCTTAGTTAAACCTCCAGTAGTTACCATTAAAGGGGTGAAGAATATCGAAAAAGTAAACACCATCATTTTCCCCTTGCTTATGGATCGCCATAGCAAGGAAAAAGTGGGTCCAACTTTAGAATATGCCCGCCTTTTCGGGGCCAAGGTAAATGTGGTAGCCGTGAAAGAGGATGAAACCAATATGAATATTTTACGCGGTCATGTAAACCAAGTGGAGAAATTTATTCGCGACCATGGGGTAGAATGTGAGCATAAGATTATTGAAAACCCGAAACGCCGCGGCGTAGTGCGTAATATTTTAAACTACGCCTACGAGCATGATGGCGACTTAGTGGTTATTATCGAAGAAGATGGTACCGACAGCCTTAGTGATCTGTTTTTAGGAAACGAAGTGCAATCGGTAATCTACCATTCCGATATTCCGGTAATGTGCATTACCCCTAAGAAGGTGAAATACGATGCTATTTGGGAATCTTTCTAGTCTCTAGAATTTTCCAGCTAAACCTAAAGAGTCCTGACCTTTTCAAGAGGTCGGGATTTTTTTTTGAACCGAGTGGACACTTCGGTGTTAATTCCATCAATGTACCGTATAGAAGCAACATCTTGGATCAACGCTGATCTACAAACCAGTTGGGACTTTTTTTCTGATCCGCGCAATCTTTTAAAGCTCACCCCGAGTGAAATGAAGATGCGTGTGAAAACGGATTTACCCGAAAAAATGTACCCCGGCATGATCATCTCTTACAGTGTAGCGCCCCTTTTCGGGATTTCACTGCCTTGGACCAGTCGCATTAATCAGGTGAAGGAGTTGGAATATTTTACAGATGATATGATCGAAGGACCCTTCTCCATTTGGCATCATCAGCACTTCTTTGAAGAAAAGGATGGTGGTACCGAAATTCGAGATATTGTCGATTACAAAGTACCATTGGGACCTATTGGTCAACTTTTTCATCCCCTATTGGTTAAATCTAGGGTAAGGGCCATATTTGAGCATCGCGAAACAGCAATCAAAGAAATTTTCTAAGTAGGAATGGATATCATCTTCGGGATAGATTACGGAAGTAAATTATCTGGAAACACGGTTATTGCCTTGTTTCAAGACAATAACATCTTCTTTTTAGAGGCCGAGGAAAAGGTAAATGCAGATGAATTTATCATCAATGCTGTAGATCACTTTAAGCCTAAGCTCATCTTTATGGATGCCCCTATGAGCTTACCAGGGGTTTATAAAGGTATGCACGGTTATTCAAATTATCATTTTCGCAAATGCGATGTGGAAACTCGAGCCATGTCGCCCATGTTTTTAGGGGGCCTTGCGGCGAGAGCGATGGAACTCCGTGATAACTTCGAAGCACGAGGCATTGACATCAAAGAAACCTATCCGCGTTTGATGGCCAATCGCTTCGAACTGAAAAAATTTGGTTACAAGTCGTCTAAAAGCGCCTTGCGCGAATGCGCCCTGCACCTTAAAGAATGCATCAAGGAACCCTTACGCTTTAACAGTAATGATATTAAGACCTGGCATCATTTGGATGCACTTTTGGCTCTAATGTCAGCCCTTTCCTACAAATGCGGCGACTTCTGCACCTATGGTGATCCGGAAGAAGGCATGATTTACGTTTAATATGCGAGAGCCCATCCAATTGGTATGGCTAAAGCGCGACTTACGCTGGGAAGACCATGATGCTTTAGCTGAGGCCTTTCGGGCTTCCCATCGAAGCATCATCTTTTTCTGTTTTGAAGATTTAATTAAAGATTCGCCCGATTTTGGCTGGCGGCATTGGCAAGCCCAATACCATTCCTTACAAGAAATGAATGCTCGCCTCCAAGACATGGGCCATCAGCTCTTGCTGGTTCAAGGTAATGTTTTGAACTTCTTGCAACACGTAGTCAGCCATCTGCCCGTCTCCAAGCTAATCTCCCATAAGGAGCATGGCATTCAAATCACTTATGATCGCGATAAAGCCATCGCTAAGTGGCTAAAATCATGTCACATTCCATGGCAAGAGCTCGATCACAATGGTGTGCAACGCGGTCGAAAAAACCGTGAGGCCTGGGATGAAGCCTGGCGCGATTACATGCAAAAAAGCCTCAGTCCTAGCAAACCCTCTAAGGAAGTCCTTTACGCCTGGCAGGATGATTCAGAATTAGTCGCTTTAATCGAAGACTTCCGATTAAAACCGGAACTTATCCAAAGCCTGGCCCCATGGAATCGCAATTTTGTTTCGGTGGGTGAAAAAGCCGCTCAAGTCCGCCTGCAAAAGTTTTTGCAAGAGGATATCCGTGGCTACCAAAAGCATATTGGCGAACCGCAGGCTAGCCAGCAACACTGTTCGCGGCTTTCCGTGGCTTTAGCCTGGGGTAATCTTAGCCTACGGCAAATCTATCAGGCAGCCGTGAATAGTTATGAATTGGGAATTTCTAAAGCCGATCATCGCGCCTTTATTTCGCGTTTGCATTGGCATTCCCATTTCATCCAAAAGTTTGAGATGGAGCTGCGCATGGAAAAGCAAAATCTTAATCGGGCTTATGATTCCATTCGGCTAGAGTTTAATCCAGAATACCGGGCTGCTTGGCAAGAGGGGCGCACGGGTTATCCCTTGGTCGATGCCTGTATGCGTGCGGTTCAAGAAACGGGTTATTTAAATTTCAGAATGCGGGCCATGGTAGTTAGCTTTTGGTCGCATCTTCTCTGGCAGCCTTGGCAAAAAGCGCATTATAACCTTGCGCAGCGATTTCTCGATTACATACCTGGAATTCATATTCCGCAATTCCAGATGCAAAGCAGCACTACGGGCATCAATACCATTCGCATTTACAATCCCATCAAACAATCCCTAGAGAAAGATGCCGCTGGGCAATTTATACGCAGATGGGTACCCGAATTAGCCCATTTACCCGATGCTTTTTTACATCAACCCTGGTTGCTGAGTCCCATGGAAGAGCAATTTTACAATTTCAAACTGGGCCGGGATTACCCCCATCCTATTGTCAGCTTCAAAGAAGCCCATGAAAAGGCTCGAGACACCCTCTGGAAAATGAAAAAGCATCCTATGGTACAGGCCGAAAACAGGGCTATCTTGCAAAAGCATACCACCTCTGATCGAAATATTGATCATCGGACACGAACAATTTTAAGCTCCAAAAGGTCATCTAAACATGAGTGAATCTGGCAAAAAGGAATTTGTGAATCCTATCGATAAGGATAAAATTACCGAAACCCCCTCTACCCTGCCTTATGCCCATACGGTGGGCGGCGCGGTAATTAAACCGACCAAGCAAGGAGTGATCCGCAGTCGGGCCCTTTCGGCGATGGAGGAGCAAACCGATATGCAGTTGGATCAAATCAAACAGCAAATTGATTTATTGGCCAAACAGGCTAAAGCGATCCAGGATCGAAAGGATTTGGCGGCTATTATATATGGTGCGAATATTGGTTTTAAACCCGAGATCAATCACATTTACCATCTGTATGAGAATAAAGATAATGAGGCCGTGCTATCCATGATTGGTCCGGATGAATGGACCAAACCCAAGTTCGAGCGCTTTCTTTACAGCGTCAAACTATTGGCCGATCATACTTGGGAAATTGTTTCCAAAGGCTAAAGTGCTCCGGGTTTGTTCGAGGTCTATAAATCCTCCACCAAGCGGAAACCTTCCGAATGCACATTAACGATGGCCACTTTCGGATCGTCTTTTAGGTATTTGCGCACCTTGGCCAAATACACATCCATGCTTCGACCGGTGAAGTAGTTATCGTCCTTCCAGATTTTATTAAGGGCAGCACTGCGCTTTACCAGGTTGTTTTTATTCTCGGCCAAAAGTTTGAGCAGGGCTCCTTCTTTAGGCGATAGTTTACGCTCATCTTTACCAAGTTTTAGGATACGCATCTCCGAGTCGTATTCGAAACGACCGATTTTGAAGTGTGTCTGCTCCTCGTCTTGATCGCCTAATTTGCGGCTAAGTAGCGCTTTAATCTTATAGAGTAAGACCTCGCTATCAAATGGTTTGGTGAGGTAATCGTCGGCGCCTAATTGAAAGCCTTTGAGCATATCCTCTTTCATGCTTTTAGCCGTCAGAAAAATCAAGGGGATTTCGGTATCAATTTTACGGATATCGGTAGCGAGCGTAAAGCCGTCTTTATGGGGCATCATGACATCTAGGATACAGAGGTCGAATTCTTTCCCCGACTTAAATTCGCGCAGGGCCACAAGACCATCGGTGGCTAGGCTCACTTCGAAATCGTTAAGTTCTAGGTAATCCCGGAGTACAGAACCAAAGTTGGGGTCATCTTCTGCTAATAATACGCTAATGTTTTTGCTCATCTTAAGAGTTTATTGGTAAATAGATGTAAAACTTGCTGCCCTTTCCTTTCTCGCTTTCCACCTCAATTCGGCCACCGTGTGCTTCCACAATACCTTTGGCATAGCTTAATCCAAGCCCATGCCCTTTAATATTGTGTAAATCCCCGGCGCTCACGCGGTAGAAGCGATCAAAGATGTGCTTCTGTTCCTCTTTGGTCATCCCTAGTCCTTTATCACTTATAATTAATATAAAGTGATTCTTAGTGTTTTCGGCAACCACCTTAATTTCGGGTGGCCCCACTGAATACTTTATCGCATTATCCAAAATGTTGATGATGGTATTAGATATATGATTGGCATCCAACATCAAAATGCGTTCCTTATCGTTAATGAAGCGTTTTAAACGTCCTCCTTTATCTTCTAAGCTAAGGGTGATATGGTCCAAACAACCTTCAACTAATTCGATAACATTGGTCTTTTTAAAGTCAAGGTCCAACTCCTGCTTATCCAGCAAAGCCATGCGTAATACCGATTCGACCTGCAGGTTCATCCTTTGATTTTCCTGTTTTATCATCCCGCTGTAATGCTCAATGCGCGCTTTATCGCTCATCACCTTAGGATTGCGCAAGGCATCAATCGCTAAATTGATTGTTGCAATGGGCGTTTTAAACTCATGCGTCATGTTATTGATAAAATCTGTTTTGATATCACTAATGCGCTTCTGACGCAAGGAGAAACGAAGCGTACGGTAAAAAGTATAAACGATAGCAACGGTAAAGAGCAAGGACACTAAAAGCATCACCCCTAGAGATTGCAGAATATAATTTGCCTTAGACGGGAAGCTTACCGATAGTATTTCATTGCTTAATATGTCATTGGGAAACAGGGTGGCGGTATGCTGGTAATGTTTGGGGTTCCACAAAGTGGAGCTCATAATTATCTCTTTCTCATTAGACACCGAGAACTCGTAGGGGATGTCTATACCTCTCGAATTTAATTCGAAGCTAAGCAGCGACTCTATGGTGTTTCGGTCCATCCAGGTAGAATCCTTAAAACGACGAGACATTTCAAAGCGCACCATTTTGCGGAGTAGCATATCCAATTGGGCCCCTTTCCGCATCATTTGATCAGCCCGAGTCCTAAAAATTTGTTGAGCCGTGCCATCTTCCAGCAAGGAATCCTCTGGGTTCGAATTATAGATGACTACCGTGTCCGGACCCAAACGCATCGTAAGTTTTAAATCGCCTTTGCCCGAATCGCTTGGTGAAATGGGGAAACCCATTCTTGGGTTTAACTTTTCGGTAAAAAAAGGTTTCACGGAAAAGCTATTAAAGAGAAAACGCATCGACTCTAGTTTATCCACCCGAGCCGAAACTTCCTCTAAAGCCTGACTTACCTCGCTTTCGAACTTTTCTTCCCGAAGGTCATAAGCGTTTTTTAGCCAATAAGCCTGGATAGCAGTAACCCCTAATAGACTGAGGGTCATTAATAAAATAAGCCAATTTAGGCGTTTGGCTCCCCGCTGTTTAAATCCTGACATGGCTCAAAAATAAGACGCAGAAACCTTGCAAAAGGCCGCTTACCACCTGAAAATAAGCATTTAACGCTTCTTTAACAAAAGAGGGGCAACTATCCACAAGGCAAGAAGTGTCACTATAGTGAACTTCGACATCGAAACTAAAACTAAAAATGTACGCTATGAAAACATTAATTAAAATCTTTAGCATCGCACTGGTCACGATTGGATTTAGCACCCAAGCCCAAGATCGCCTTTCAAATCCGCAAACGACACTTCCTAGTGTAAACGCTACAATTGAGCCAGAGCGAGGAGATTTTACGCCACCCAGCACTGGGGGCGGCAAAGACCTAGGCTTTTCAATCAGTGTTTTTCCAAATCCAGGAAATGGTAACTTCACGCTAACCCTACCCGGCAATCGAAGCCACCAAATCTTGGTTACCGACCTTTATGGCAATCGTATTTACATGGGACAAGCTATGATGGGTCAAACAAGCCTGCAAATGGAGCTCGGAAATGTTCCTGCCGGACTCTATCGCGTTCTGGTAGACGAATATTCCGTTCTTTACCGCAAGATATAATACCCAGAACCAAGCAATAAAAAAAGCCGCTGGAGCCTTTGGCTCGACGGCTTTTTTTTATTCCTATTTTAGCCGCTTCAAACGAAGCCATGGCCATAAAAAAGCTATCCATTATCGTTCCTGCTTACAATGAGGAACGCTTTATTGAAGACATCTTGGATCGACTGCGCGAAACGCAATTGATTGAAAACATCGAAAAAGAAATCATCGTGGTAAACGATTGCTCCACCGATGGCACGGAAGCTAAGGTGGAGGCTTACCGCCAAGCTCATCCTGAAATGAATATCCTATACCTTAAGCATGAGGTAAATCAAGGCAAGGGAGCTGCTTTACATACCGGTATTGCCAAGGCTAGTGGCGACTATTGCATTGTTCAGGATGCCGACTTGGAATACGATCCAGATGAATTTAATATCCTATTAAAACCAGTTTTACGAGGAGTGGCCGATGTGGTATATGGTTCACGCTTTATGGGGGGCAATGCGCATCGGATTCTATTTTTCTGGCACAGCATCGGCAACAAATTTCTAACCTTCCTATCCAATATGTTCACCAATTTGAACCTTACGGATATGGAAACCTGCTACAAGCTTTTCCGCACCGATATTATTCAATCTTTAAAACTTAAAGAGAAGCGTTTTGGCTTTGAACCTGAGGTAACCGCTAAAGTAAGCCGAGTGCCTAATGTTCGTATTTACGAAGTGGGCATTAGCTATTATGGCCGAACTTTTGCCGAAGGAAAGAAGATCAATTGGAAAGATGGCTTTCGCGCCATTTACTGCATCTTAAAATACAATTTATTCACTTAGAAGGTATAGGCTAAGGATACGGTTGGCATAATCGGCAACTGATCGACCCGCTTGTTTTCATTACGATCGTAATAGAAGATATTCTGATAGTTCAGGATATTGGTCGCACCTGCCGAAACTTCTAAATTCTGATTCTCCGAAATCTTGTAGTCTTTTGTGATACTGATATCTACACGATGGTAATTCGGTAAACGACGGGTGTTTAATTCGCCGTACAATACTCCTGGCTGGCCGTTAGCATCGGTGTAATCATAATCCACGGCAGTTTGCCCGCGATCATCCACGAAAGGCTGTTCGCTGTAGAATAATTGAGTCGGGGTAAAGGGGAAGCCCGTTCCGAAGTTGTAGCGTAGGCTCACTTCCCAAGAATTGTCTTTTCCAAAAAGGTAGTTCCCTACCAAATTTAAGTTATGACGACGATCAAAATTTGGGAAGTATTCGGTGATGCCATCATCCCGTGTAATCTTACCAATTGAGTACGCGCCCCATAAATAGAGGTTCTTGCTGCTGTATTTCACTAATAAGTCAACACCCTGTGCTAAACCCCTTTCCACTAAAAAGTCTTTTACCAAAATATCCGGCTTGCCGATGGCAGCGGTGGTGCCTTCATCGTAAATCTTATTACGGTTTAGGTTGGTGATTTGCTGAAAGTCCTTGAGGTAAGCCTCCACATTGATGGTCCAGTTTTTAGTGACCTCCACCTCAAAACCGGCTACCGCATGCACTGCCTTTTGCAGGCTACTGGTGATTTCTTCACCGCGGAAGCTCGAAGGCAAACTACCTAAGGGTACTCCACTTAAGAAACCATAGAATAAATTAACCACATCACGATCGGAATTACCCGCCATCAAGTTTTGGGAATACCAACCCCCACTGGCTTTTAAGCGCAACCAATCATTGATATTGTATTTAATTCCCAAGCGAGGTTCGAAACTAACCTCAGCCTGACTGCCGTAATAATGAATTCGTAAGCTTGGCTCGGCGATTAAACGAGTAGAAGAAAAACGGTATCGAGCAAAGGTTCCCAATTCGGTGGTATTCTCGCGAATTTCCACATTACGCCCAGCCGGAGGATTTACCTCGAAATCGGTCGAATAGGTAATCGCCTCCATGCCTATCTTAAGCTCATCAGCCTTGCGGAAGAAATAGGTTAAATCCAAACCTCCATTAAAGCCAGTTATACTGGAGTTTTGCACGAGATCACCTTCTACCGAACTAATATCGTAATAGCTGTAGCTCACATCACCCGACATAATTACTTTGGCTGTGGCTGGAATCGCAATAAAGTTACCCCCTGCCCCGCGAGAATTCCAATTGATGCTATTATTAAGTCCATAGCGCACCGCATCGTCGAAGCTAAAAGCAAAAAGATTTACCTGGGAGCCGTTGTCCGCTTGAGAGCTGAATTTACCGTAGATATCTGTGAAGGAAAAGGGTAAACCATCAAACTCGGTTTCCACATAAGGATAAAAGATCTGCGAGCTTTGATCGAGGTAGGATGTTTTAGCCGAAACCAAAACGGAGCTATTGGAAAAACCTCTTTCATTTTTCTTACCCAAAGGTGCTTCTAGAAGGGCTTTGGCCGTATAGGTACTGGCTGTTACCTTTCCCGCCAACCGTTTGCGATTACCAGAACGAGTTTTAATGTCCATCACCGCTGAGTTTCTAGAGCCATATTCGGCTGAAAAACCACCCGTGTGAATATCTGCGGAGCGAATAATATCATTATCAAATACGGAGAAAAAACCAATGCTGTGGAAGGGATTGTAAACAATCATACCGTCCAATAATATCAAGTTTTGGATCGGCGCTCCACCTCGGATATACAATTGACCACCTTGATCACCAGTTGTAATTACCCCGGGTAAAACCTGCACCGCTTTTATAATATCTGCATCACCCCCTACCGAAAAACGGGTAATTTCTTTAGGATCCAAAGTCACTACAGAGGTAAGTACCTTGGTATTACGCTCCTTTCGAGCCGCCGAGATTTCAACTTCCTCTAGAACTTCCGAGCCTTCCGATAAATAAAAATTAAGGTTGATGATTTTACCTGCCGCTACCTTCACATCTAAAGTTTGAGTTTCATAACCAATGAAGCTCGCTGTGATTTTATAGCTTTTCGCAGGAACATTATCGATGATGTAAAATCCTGTTTCCGAAGCACTAGCTCCGTACTTGGTACCTTCAATCGCAATATTGGCAAATGGAATAGGCTCTTCGCTGTCTTTTTCATAAATAAAACCACGAATGGTTCCATTCGAAGTCTGAGCACTAACAGTCAGGCCTAAGCCAAGAAGCAAAAAAGTAAAAAGGGCAGAGAATCTTATCATTCTAGAAATAGGGTCTATTGGTAAAAAATCTTAAACAGTAATTCCTTTAATAGGTCGCCATCACTGGCCGTGCTGTTGTGGACTCCTTTTGATTTTAAATCAGTTTCGCGCAAATATCCAATAATCCGCGCAATCTTTCGCACATTATAGTGGGACAAAGCAGGTACATACTCCTTAGCTTGCCAAGGACTGATACCCGCACTTTTGGCCAATTGGTCGGGGGTGCTGCCTTGCGCCTTTGCCTGAGCCATAATCATTAAAATCCGAAAATTCCGATAAAGGATACCCATCGTTAAAACGAGTGGATGGTCTTTAGGGTTGGCCTCAAAATAGTGTTGGATGCGCAGAGCCTTTTGAAAGTCCTTGCTGTTGATCGCCGAACATAACTCAAAGTTGTTGTAGTCTTTGCTGATGCCAATATTGGCCTCCACTACGTTTTCATCAATCATGCCACCTTGAGGCACAATTAATTTGAGCTTATTAATTTCAGAATCTATCCGGCCAATATCCGTCCCCAGACTTTCGGCAATCATCCGAATAGCTCTTTGGTTGGCGTTAAAGCCCGCCCCTTGTACCAGTTTTTCTACATAAGAGGGCACCTGATTATCGTAAACACGTTTAGACTCAAAAAGCACATGCTTTTGAGCCAAAACTTTGGCTACTTTCTTACGCTTATCCAACTTCTTATGCTTGTAGGCAAAAACCAATACCGTAGTCGGCTGTGGGTTCTCGGCATAAGCCTCCAGGGCGTCTAAGTTTCGCAATTGCTGCGCTTCTTTAACGATAATCACTACCCGTTCGGCCATCATTGGATAGCGCTTTGCCTCACTTATTATATCGCTAATATTGGTATCAGACCCGTATAAAACCGATTGATTGAAGCTCTTTTCATCTTCAGTGAGCGCTTCGCGTTCAATCAAGTCTACCAGCTTATCTACAAAAAAAGGCTCCTCACCCATTAAAAAGTAAATGGGTCGAAACTGCTTCTTCCGAATTTCAGAAACGAGCGTATTGTATTCCATAGATTTGGGAAAGGCCCCGCAAGATAAAACATATCTTTTGGCTTAGACTCTAAAAAGCTTACTTCGTTGCCTCTATATTTGTGTTGTGAAAGCCCTGCCCCCACTCAATCTCCCGCAAGCGAATCTGAAGCTTGGCCGCAAAGGCGACCAGATCTTTGTTTGGGACATTCTGCGTAAGAAAAATTTAGTGCTTAGTCCCGAAGAGTGGGTACGTCAACACCTCTTTCATTATCTTAAAGATGCCCTCGGCTATCCCTTGGGTTCCTTTGCTCTAGAAGGAGGCTTTCGCCTGATGGGAAGGTTGCAAAGGACAGACATCCTAATTTATAAAAATAGCAGCCCGCAACTATTGGTGGAGTGCAAAGCCCCTTCCGTGACTATCAATCAGGATACCTTTGATCAAGCCCTCCGTTATAATTTGCATTATAAAGTTCCTTTCTTGTTGATTAGCAACGGACTGGAGCATTATTGGGCTGCGGTAGAAGAGGGCGGCTTGCAGTTTATTCGTGAACCGGTAAAGTTTAGCGATTTGTAAAATCGTTTAGGCCTTTTAAAGACCCTATCATTTCAAATTAGAAGCTTCTGCCTTCAGGCGCATCGCCACCTTAGTGCCGGCTATAACCGCCCAAGCGGGTGCAAAGACCCAGCCGAGGATGGGAATTAGAAACAAAGCGTGAAAAATGAGTCCGATGGTGGTAACGGCGCCTTTATTCCGACGCATCCAGGCATCCGTATCCTTAAAAGACCAACGCCAGCGCTCGGCATTGTAGTCCATCAGGCCATAGCCTAAGAAATACGATTGCACGGTAAAGATTAAGAAGGGCGATAAAAGTCCTACTAGAGGGACAAATGCCAAAATAGCCAGCAAAAGGGTGAGTACCGTTTCCTTAAAAAAGTTGAGAAGGTTGATGCGAATTGCCCGCAATACATCTTTAAAGAACTGATGCATCTCGAAGTCCGGAGCTTGGCCCGTAGCCTCTTTTTCGACTTTTTCCGATAAAAAGCTTAAAAAGGGCGAAAGCACAATAAGCGTGGCATACTTAAAGAGGCTGCTCATGAAAAAGAACATGAAAATCTGCAGCAAAATAACAACGATGATGCTGTAAGATTCTAATTCACCCAAACTGTAGCCAAACCAAGATAAAATGAAATTTAACCAACGGTTAATATTGGTAATCATTAACCACAAAATGCCGATCAAAAGCCCGATATACACCAATATGGGCAAAGCTAAATATCGACGATAGCCCTTTTTAAATAGGGTCGGAAAGGCCTCCACATAGGCCCCGATACTAATACCTAAATAACGGAATAGCTGCACCATTTAGAATCCTTACTTTTGCGGGTCTAAAATCAAAGGATGAAAGATCAATTACGAGCGGTTTCGCCGGTAGACGGCCGTTACCACAAAGTAACTAAAAGTCTAGGGAACTATTTTTCGGAATATGCCCTAATTCAATATAGAGTTCGAGTAGAAATCGAATATTTCATTGCCCTTTGCGAATTGCCCCTGGAGCAATTGAAGGGATTTGACCGCGCTCGTTTTATCGAGTTACGTGATATTTACTTAGACTTTAATGAGGAAGATGCGCTTCGGATCAAGGAAATTGAAAAAACCACAAACCACGATGTGAAGGCCGTGGAGTATTTCATTAAAGAGCACTTCGAAAAATTAGGCCTCGAAAAATACCAAGAGTTCATCCATTTTGGATTAACCTCTCAAGACATTAATAACACCTCTATTCCTTTATCCTTAAAGGAATACATCGAGCAGGATTATTTAGCCTTACTCGGCGATTTGGTGGTCACACTTACCGAATTGGCCGAAGAATGGGAAGACATCCCTATGCTCGCTCGTACTCATGGCCAACCCGCTTCCCCTACCCGTTTAGGGAAAGAGATTATGGTTTTTGTGGAGCGCTTAGATCAGCAGATGAGTCAATTACGTCACATTCCATTTTCCGCCAAATTCGGTGGGGCTACCGGTAATTTCAATGCCCATAATGTTGCCTATCCTCAACTCGATTGGCGGGCTTTTGGAAGCACCTTCGTAGAAGAAATATTGGGATTGCAGCACTCTTGGCCCACCACCCAAATTGAGCACTATGATAATATGGCTGCGCTATTCGACTGCTTGAAGCGCATTAATACTATTATCATTGATTTGGATCGTGATATCTGGACCTATATCTCCATGGAATACTTTAAGCAACGTATTAAAGAAGGTGAAGTTGGATCTTCTGCGATGCCGCATAAAGTAAACCCTATTGACTTTGAAAATTCAGAAGGAAACTTGGGCATTGCGAATGCTATTTTCAATCACCTTTCCGATAAACTTCCCCTCTCTCGTTTACAGCGTGACTTAACCGATAGCACCGTTCTACGAAATATTGGTGTACCCCTTGGGCATACCATTATTGCTTTTAACTCTACTTTAAAAGGCCTGCGCAAGCTCCTACTTAACCGCGGTGCTTTAGAGCGCGATTTAGAAGCGAATTGGGCCGTAGTAGCGGAAGCCATTCAAAATATTTTACGTCGTGAAGGTTACCCCAAGCCCTATGAGGCACTTAAGGCTTTAACGCGCACCAATGAGGTGATTAATGCCGAAGCCATTGCCACTTTTATTGATGGTTTAGATGTAAATGATGCTGTAAAAGAGGAGCTAAAAGCCATTTCACCCAGCAATTACACTGGGATTTAATCAATTTAGAGCCATTTAAGATAAATGCCCTCTATCTTAAGGCTTTAAAAAGAGGGCAATTAATTATTTTTGCAATCCTCCAAAACTCCAACATATGATTTTTGACATTGAAATGATTAAAGAGGTATACGCCAAATTCCCTGAGCGCGTGAAAGCGGCTCGCGAATTAACCGGCAAACCTCTGACCCTCGCTGAAAAGATTTTATATGCCCACTTGTGGGAAAATGCTGACGCTCCTTACGAGCGTGGAAAGAGCTATGTAAACTTTGCTCCCGACCGTGTGGCTATGCAAGATGCTACCGCTCAGATGGCTTTATTGCAGTTTATGCAATCCGGTCGCAAACAAGCAGCGGTTCCATCTACTGTTCACTGTGATCACTTAATTCAAGCGGAAGTAGGTGCTGCCAAAGATTTGGCCAATGCCAAGCAAAAAAGCTCGGAAGTATTTGACTTCCTTCAATCAGTTTCCAACAAATATGGAATCGGATTTTGGGAGCCAGGAGCAGGTATTATTCACCAAGTAGTATTAGAGAACTACGCTTTCCCAGGGGGAATGATGATTGGTACCGATTCGCATACTGTAAACGCCGGTGGCCTTGGTATGGTCGCTATTGGTGTAGGTGGTGCGGACGCCGTAGACGTTATGGCCGGTATGCCTTGGGAATTAAAATTCCCAAAACTAATTGGAGTGAAGTTAACCGGTAAATTAAGCGGTTGGACAGCTTCGAAAGACGTTATCTTAAAAGTAGCAGGTATTCTTACTGTAAAAGGTGGAACCGGAGCTATTGTAGAATATTTTGGTCCTGGTGCTGAATCATTGAGCTGTACCGGAAAAGGAACCATTTGTAATATGGGAGCCGAAATTGGCGCCACCACCTCTACCTTTGGATACGACGCTAAAATGGGGGATTACTTACGCGGTACGGGTCGCGCCGAAGTTGCTGATGCGGCCGATGCGATTGCCGAGCACCTTACTGGTGATGCCGAAGTATACGCCAATCCTGAACAATACTTCGATCAAGTCATTGAAATCGACTTGAGTACATTGGAGCCTCATATCAACGGTCCATACACTCCAGATCGCGCTACTCCTTTAAGCGAGTTTGCTAAAACAGTGAAAGAAGAAGGATGGCCCGAAACTTTGGAGGTAGGTTTAATTGGTTCTTGTACCAACTCTTCTTACGAGGATTTGACCCGTGCAGCCCATATTGCACAACACGCCATCGATAAAAAATTAAAAGTAAAATCCGAGTTTACCGTAACTCCTGGCTCCGAGCAGGTACGTTATACCGCCGAGCGCGACGGCCTTTTAGCTAAGTTCGACGCCATGGGTGGCGTAGTTATGGCCAATGCCTGTGGACCTTGTATTGGTCAGTGGGCCCGCCATACGGATGATCCAAACAGGAAAAACTCCATTATCACTTCCTTTAACCGGAACTTCGCCAAGCGTAATGACGGTAACCCCAATACCCACAGCTTTGTAGCGAGTCCAGAACTCGTAACGGCAATGGCGGTAGCTGGGTCGATGACCTTTAACCCAATGACCGATAAGCTTGTTAATGAAAATGGCGAAGAAGTCATGTTAGACGAGCCCTTGGGTATCGAAATGCCACCTGCAGGTTTTGCAGTGGAGAATAACGGTTACCACGAGCCTGCGGCTGATGGAAGCGGCGTAAATGTGGTAGTAAAAGAAGGTAGTGAGCGCTTGCAACTTCTCGATCCATTCCAGCCTTGGGACGGAAAGAACATCGAAAACATGAAGTTGATAATTAAGGCGAAAGGAAAATGTACTACCGACCATATTTCAATGGCCGGACCATGGTTGCGTTTCCGTGGTCACTTAGACAATATCGCCAATAATACCCTTACCGGTGCTATTAACTACTTTAATGAAGAAGCTGGTAGAGTTAAGAATCAATTAACCGGAGAGTACGGTTCTGTTCCAGACGTACAGCGCGCCTATAAAGCAGCGGGTATCCCAACCATCGTTGTGGGTGACCATAACTATGGAGAAGGATCTTCTCGTGAGCATGCAGCGATGCAGCCCCGTCACTTGGGCATGCGCATTGTATTGGTTAAATCCTTTGCACGAATCCACGAAACTAACTTAAAGAAGCAAGGTATGTTGGGCCTTACCTTTAAGAATGAAGCGGATTACGACAAATTCCAAGAAGATGATACCATCTCAACGATTGATTTGGATCAATTCCAGGAAGGTAAGAGCATTCATTTAAAGTTAGTTCATGCCAATGGTACCGAAGACACCATCGAGTGCGAGCATACTTACAATGATTCTCAGATTGCTTGGTTTAAAGCCGGTAGCGCTTTAAATAAAATCAAAGAAGATAACAAGGCCTAAGCCTCTGTAAATAAGATAAAAAGCCCGCTTTATCAGCGGGCTTTTTTTATTTTTGCCCCTACCTAACCTTTACCGACAGCTTAGCGTAAAGCTTTAAACTAAAAGAATGAAACGATTATTTATAACCCTCCTCAGCCTAAGCGGCTTTACAGCTCTTGCTCAAGCTGATCTTTCACCAACACTTCTGCGAAACATTGAATTTATCTTCGACGATAAGTTTATCGACTACACCCGGATGGTTAACATCGACCCAACGGTTAATCCTATTGACACCTTTATCGTCGTCGATCTCGAGAAGGATGCCAATGCGCACTATCTCAATGGCAGAGAGTGGTCCGATACCGTATACAGCAATTGGAATTGTGAGACTGTTAATGGAGTTAATAAGATCTATATCGTTGATGCCCAATACCAAGACACCGTTCAAATTGAGCATATCTATAGAGATAGTCAGAATAGAGACACCTTGTATCAGGTTTTTGCCGATACTTCGGGTAATGGCAACCTCGCTTTAGCCCAAGAACTGCAGCTATTTTATGGCATCAATAGCCTTGATAGCGTCAAAGCGGGAATTCCTGGACAGGCAGCCTTAGGAAACATTAATTATTACTTCTTCCGAGACGCGAACGGCAGCTTAGACTCACTTTTAGCGGCGGTTAGTTTTATGGGAACCAACTTCCCCGTTCAAACCGTGCGTTATTACTACGGAAGTGTAGGTTTAGACAGTGTTAATCTATACAATAACATTAGCGGGGAGGTAGAAGAGCAAGCCCGCACTACCAATAATAGCAATGGAGCCATTACGGGCTTTAGCTTCTATGAAAAAGATGCCAATGACGAGTGGTCGGTTTACGACACCTATTATTTAAGCGACCCTAATTTCTTTAATCTACCCGAAGGGGCGGCCGCTCAAGCCAAAATTCAACTCTTCCCAAATCCGAGCACGCGCTTTATCAATATCGAAACTGAGGGCAATGGATCCTTCGAAATAATAGACTTGCAAGGCAAACTTATTTTAAGCGGCAGCCTGGATCAAAAAGATCAAATAAAGGTAGAGTCCCTCGCCAAGGGAAGCTATTTACTGCGCCTTAAAACAGACAAAGGTTTAATTGGCGAAAAGCGCTTTATCAAAAAGTAAGCAGCTTTAAGATTCTTAAAAACCCAGCTCGTCGCATAACATGATGCTGGGTTTTTTTACCTTTTTCCGATGAAAAAAACCGCTAGTCTGCTCGTTCTAATCCTCGCTTTCCTATCCTCTTGTCAGGATTCGGCAAAGGATAACCCCTTTACGGTTGGGAACTTCGATGAGTTTGACTATCACTTTGAATATGGTATTCCTATTCTTATGTCGGATGCGCGCGAGTACAGCATCGATTTGGATCAAGACGGTACCAAGGACATTATCTTCCGATATCTTGTAGACCAAGGCAGCAATTACTTGATTAGTTCTATTTATGTGGAGCAAAAGGGCGGAGCTAGTGGCATTTGGGAATTTGCCAGTGAGCCTTTTACCGATTCCATTTTCATGTGTAAAGACGCTAATTCATCCTCGAGGACCATTTACAATACTGGATCGGGCTACAGTTGCACCTAGGATACCGACAGCCTAATGACCGTTCTTACGCTCGCCGAGATGGCCTTGCAATGCGAAGAAGATGCTTCGGTAGAAAATTACATGGCCTACGATCAATTGGTGAATTTTCATCGCTTCGAAACGGTGGGCCCTCCAGAAGCTCGAGAATTTTTCTACGACTACTAACCAGGGGGTGAACTCAGCTATATTGTCTTGCGCCGCAGCTATTTGGAAACCTATCAATACGCTTGGATTAAGGTAAAGCTTATCCGAGACTCCATGGATAAAGCCGCTGCCGACTTAGAAATATTGGAATATGCCATTCAAAGCTTTGGCCGAGAATAATCCTGCATTTGCGGCGCCCTACGCAATTTTTACAAATAGCCCAAATAGTCTAATTCCTCACGTATATCCTCGAGCCGAATACGATCGTCTTCGATAAGCACGGCCTTCGAAGTATCTAAGCCCGCTTGTCGATACTGCTCCGAAATACGGTTGCTATTGCTCCCCTCCCACATTTGCTTTTGGTAATCGATTGCCAAGAATTCACAGACCCTACGCATAGTAGCCTCAGGCTGCTCTAGGAGATCTTCGTACTTAAATCGATACAGTTCTAAATCCTGGCCTTCAAGAAATTGTAGAAAGTGCACTGAATGTTTCCAGTAGAACAGAGCGATGGCATAATCGGCTCCCGTTCGGTCCATCTTGGATTGAATGCAATTCCTACCGTCGCGGGTGATAAAGACAATTTTACGTCCCCTCAACAATTTATCCACTAAATGCCTGCGCATCGCCGTATTGCGTCCAAAATCTTCCACAAAACCAAGCTGCTCGGTGGTCAATTTATTGCCAAAACGAAATTTGGAAGCTTTTGCATCCGCTTCACAGGCCTTCATAAAGGACTTTAAAGCTTGCTCGGGTTTGGTTAATTTCTGATTGTAATCGGAAGGCACAATATGCTCATTTACATGCTCCTCCAAAGCAATTTCCAAATCGCTATGTGCATCCAAAAGCGAACCAATTAAAGAAGTTCCACCTCGACCGGAGCCTAAAACGATAATCTCAAAATTTGAACGGGTAAAAAGCATAGCGCTGCGAAGTAAGTAAAAAGCGTCCATTTGTGGATATCTTCAGCCCAAGCTTCCTATAAAAACCCCTACCTTTGTTGTGCATTTTTGGATACAATTATCATGGATCACAGCTTAGAAGCGACCACGGTTGAAACCGCCAAGGAACTCGGACTTCTGCCCGAAGAATTTGACAAGATCAAAGAAATTCTCGGACGTACCCCGAACTTTAATGAACTGAGTATTTACTCCGTAATGTGGAGTGAACACTGCTCGTACAAAAACTCTATCGTTTGGCTTAAAACTCTTCCTAAAGACGGCCCGCACATGTTGGTGAAAGCCGGAGAAGAAAATGCCGGATTGGTAGACATTGGCGAAGGTTTAGCCTGTGCTTTTAAAATTGAATCGCATAACCACCCTTCTGCTTTAGAACCCTATCAAGGGGCAGCAACTGGTGTGGGCGGTATTAACCGTGACATCTTTACCATGGGGGCACGACCTATTGCCCAATTAAACTCCTTGCGCTTTGGTAAAGCGGATAGCGAGCGTACCAAATGGCTCTTAAAAGGGGTTACTAAAGGTATTGGTGATTATGGCAATTCATTCGGTATACCAACCGTAGGTGGTGAGGTATATTTCGACCCTTGCTATGAGCAGAATCCTTTGGTAAATGCTTTCTCAGCTGGCATTTTACATACCGAGAAAGACAAGATGATCAGCGCTAAAAGTGGCGGTCCGGGTAACCCCGTTTTCATCATTGGTTCTTATACTGGTAAAGATGGCATCGCAGGAGCGGCTTTTGCTTCCAAAGATTTGACCGAAGCTTCGGCCGACGACATTCCATCCGTACAGGTGGGGGATCCTTTCCAAGAGAAAAAATTATTAGAAGCTACTATGGAGCTGGCTCAAACCGGTGCCATTGTAGGAATGCAAGATATGGGAGCAGCGGGCATTACCTGCTCTACCTCGGAGATGAGTGCCGCAGCGGGTTTAGGTATGGAAATCCACTTAGATAAAGTACCTACCCGTCAAGACGATATGCAGCCTTGGGAAATCCTTTTAAGCGAGTCGCAAGAGCGCATGCTCGCGGTGATTGAAAAAGGTCGCGAAGCGGAAGTCTTAGCCATCTTCGATAAGTGGGATCTTCCTTGTGCGGAGATTGGCCATGTAATCGAAGAAGATCGATTGAGTTATTTCTGGCATGGGGAGCTTTACGCGGAAACCCCGGCCGATCCTTTGGTATTAGGAGGAGGAGCACCGGTTTATTACCGCGAATACAAAGAGCCTGCCTACTTCCAAGAGTACAAAGAATTTGATATCAATAGCATTATTGTTCCTGAGGATTTACAAGCGGTAGCGAAACAGCTGTTAGGCCACCCTAACATCGCCTCCAAACGTTTTGTCTACGAGCAATACGACTCAATGGTAGGTACCGTAAACATGAGTACCAACCGCCCTACTGACGCGGCGGTTGTTAACCTAAAGGATACCAATCGCGCTTTAGCGATGACCGTCGATTGTAATGCCCGTTATGTACATGCCGATCCGAAGCAAGGAGCCATGATTGCAGTAGCGGAAGCTGCGCGTAATATTGTGGTAAGTGGCGGAGTTCCATCGGCGATTACCAATTGCTTAAACTTTGGTAACCCCTATAATCCTGAAGTGTACTGGCAATTTGTAAATGCCATTAAAGGAATGGGCGAGGCTTGCGAGAAATTCCAAACCCCGGTAACCGGCGGTAACGTAAGTTTCTACAACCAAACCGTATTAAAGGAAAAAACGGAGCCCGTATTCCCTACCCCTACCATTGGTATGATTGGGATTATCGAGGATAAGAAACACATCACCCAGATGAATTTCGCACAGAAGGGGGATTTGATTTATATGATCGGTGAAAACCGTAACGATATTTCCAGCAGTCAGTATTTGGTGGAAATCCACGGAGTTAATGCCTCTTCTACCCCATTCTTTAGCTTAGAGGAAGAGTACGCCAACCAAGAGCAAATCAAGATGTTGATTCGCAAAGGACTATTGGCTTCAGCTCACGATGTATCAGAAGGCGGTTTATTTGTTGCCCTTATGGAATCCGCTATGGCGGGGAACCTAGGCTTCGATATTACGACCGACTCGGCCATACGCCGTGATGCCTACCTATTTGGTGAAAGTCAGAGTCGTGTGATTGTTTCGGTAAACCCAGATAACGAAGACGCCTTTATCGACCTTATGATGTTAAATGGCGTGGAATTCGATTTAGTAGGACATGTTACCAAAGGAAGCATTCGCATCGACGATATCGACTGGGGCCATGTAGACGAATACAAGTCCATTTACGACAACTCCCTCGGTGAGATTATGACTAAGTAATTCAGCGATTAAACACTAGATATAGAGCCCTGGGTGAAAGCCTGGGGCTTTTCGTACTTTTGCGCTATGGTCTTAGCCCTTTTATTCATCACCGCTTATTTACTGGGATCCACCGCTTGGTCGGTATGGATTGGCAAATGGGTAAAGGGTATTGACCTTCGCGAGCATGGTAGTGGCAATGCGGGCGCCACCAATTCATTTCGGGTATTGGGCACCCAAGCCGGAATTGCTGTTTTGCTTTTGGATGCATTGAAAGGCTTTCTCGCGGTTTACCTGCTTAAGTTTAGTGCCTACGAGGCTAATGTCTTGTTAATGCTACTCATTGGCTTTACGGCCGTTTTAGGACATATCTTTCCCCTATTTGTGGGCTTTCGCGGAGGTAAGGGCATTGCAACTTTATTGGGAGTGGTTATTGCACTTCATCCCGAAGCTGCGCTACTTTCGATGGCTACTTTTTTATTGAGCTTAATGCTCAGTCGAATCGTGTCGGTTTCCAGCATGGCCGCGGCGATATCCCTTCCTTTTTGGTTGGTTTACCGCTTTCAAGAACCTTCCCAGATTTTGGTTATTTTTAGTATTGCCATAGCTTTATTAGTATTAGCTACGCACCGTAAGAATATCGTGCGCCTTTTTAGAGGCGAAGAAAATAAAGTTCGATTTCCATCTAAAGCCCGAAGTGAAGAATGAGATTTGAGGAAAAAAGAAAGTATCAGGAAGAATCCGACGTCCTGGTTGAAGAAAGCAGCTGGCATGAAATCGTATTGCATAATGATGAAGTGAATACTTTTGATTGGGTCATCACTTCCCTGATTGAGGTTTGTGAACACAGCCCCGAACAAGCGGAGCAATGCGCTGTGATTACCCATTACAAAGGGAAATGCAGCGTAAAATCAGGCGCTTACGAAGAGTTGGCACCCAAATGCAGCAGCCTATTGCATCGCGGACTCAGTGCAGAGATTGTATAAATTTCAATAAAATGCCTGCAAGTCTTGCGGAGATTAAATTCCTCCTTATATTTGCACCCCCGTTACAGAAACGGAATAAAGGAAGAGCCCCTTTTCAAAAAATGACTCTGGAAATAATGGCCTTGTAGCTCAATTGGATAGAGCGTCTGACTACGGATCAGAAGGTTGAGGGTTCGACTCCTTCCAAGGTCACTGCCAAACTCCTGAAAACCCTTGTTGGTCTTTGAACTAGCGAGGGTTTTCGCTTTTTAAACCGGTCGATTTATAAATATTTGACTCGATTATCTCTAATCCCGTGGTCCTTAGTTTTAGGCCACGATAACCTTTACCCTCCGCACCGGTTTTAGACGCTATCAGAATTCCTTAATTCTGAACTTATCCTAATCAACCATGAGTTCTGCCAAAGCATCCCTACTTTCCTCACAACCAACCGTTGTATTCCATTAAAACATAGCACCATTGAAAACTATATCTGTGAAAAAAGGAGACATGTCTCCAAGAGAATTTAAACAAAGGCTTATTGCCTAAAATCGATAATTTAGACCTGTTGGAATAATGGGGGACTTACATAAGGTCTATGATAGAGTTAGCATGCCAAAAAGCTTGTACCATGTATAAATATTGGATCAGTATATTTTTATGGATTAGTATATTACTTCTTTTCAGCTGTAGGAACGACTTCGATTCGTCAAAAAATACAGCACTAAGTAAAGAGGGAATAGATAATGATTCCTTATTTCCCACTGCGAGATCACGCAACTTAATGGATGATTATCCGGCTTCTAATGAAAATGGTACTGTAAATGTCCTAATCGAGATTCCAGGTGGAACCCTTGAAAAATGGGAATTAGACAAGTCCGATGGAAGCTTAAAAATAGAGTTCATCGATTCAATTCCAAGGAAGGTAAATTATTTAGGTTATCCATGTAACTATGGGATGATACCAAGCACCCTTCTTCCTAAAGACTTAGGTGGAGATGGTGACCCGCTAGATGTAATGGTACTAGGGGATCCGATAGCCAGAGGCACTATAGTAGAATGCAAAATAATTGGGGTCCTGCATTTGCTGGATAGAGGAGAAAAAGATGACAAACTAATTGCGGTAAAAGAAGGAACTCCATTTTACAGTCTCAATAATCTAGAAGCCCTGGATACCAATTACAATGGAATCCTAGAAATATTAAAACTATGGTTCACCAATTATAAGGGTCCAGATAAAATGGAATTTAAAGGATATGGGGATCATGAAACAGCTTTGAAAATTCTAAATGCAGCAGCCGAAGCCTACCCTAGTCACTAAATACAGGCTGCCCATGAAATGCACAAGCTTAAATGTGAGCTAATCTAGAGAATAGGCTTAGAGCGATGGCCAAATCGCGAAAACCCTATAGATTTCGCATTCAAGTTCTAACCTAAAAGGAAGAGCCATAGCATCTTAAACCAAAGCTGTTAATAAGTAGGACTTTACACTAAGATAACCTAAGCCAGCAGTCTAAAAGATGGGACCGGCTAATCCCTAAATGAGTCTTTTTTCTCTAAAACCCTTTACTAACATAGTGTTAGTCCAAACATTAGGTTAAACTCTAATAATGATTCATAACTCTAAAATAACATCAGCCCGCATTTAGCTTAACGAAGTCTTTGTTGATTTGATGAGGTTAAAAATTTAAACCAATCAAGAGCTTATGAATCGTTTAATACTTTCTTTTCTTGCCTTGTTCTTATCGATAGGCCTGCAAGCACAAACCGCCGCAATTACTGGTTCTGTATATGATGAAAACCATCTACCTATGCCAGGAGCCGCCATCACCATTGATGGTACTTCTGTAGGCACCACTACAGACCTTAGCGGGAATTTCACCTTAATTAGTGTTCCCACAAGCACCCAAGAAATTACCGTTTCTTTTGTAGGCTATGGAACCCAAACTATTCCGGTTAATTTAACGGAAGGACAAACGGTTCAGCTTAAAGTTGACATGGCTCCAGCTTCTAATGAATTAGGGGTAGTAACTGTGGTAGGTACCTTTAAAAGAGGTCAAGCCAAAGCCATTAGCGTGCAGCGAAACAATACCAATATCACCAATGTAGTTTCTGCCGATCAAGTAGGTCGCTTCCCCGACGCCAATATCGGAGAAGCCATGCGCCGTATACCGGGCATCACTATGCAAAACGATCAAGGGGAAGCCCGAGATATCATTATTCGCGGAATGGCCCCACAATTAAACTCCGTTATGGTAAATGGAGAACGCGTACCTTCAGCTGAGGGAGATAACCGTCGTATTCAGATGGACCTTATTCCAGCGGATATGATCCAAACCATCGAAGTTAATAAGTCCGTAACTCCGGATATGGATGCCGATGCCATTGGGGGAGCTGTAAATTTAGTAACGCGTGCCGCTCCTGGAAAACAGCGAATTTCGGTAACTGCCGCTTCAGGGGTCAACCTTTTATCTCAAAAACCCATTTGGACCGGAGCCTTTGTTTATGGCAACCGCTTTATGGACGACAAATTGGGTGTGGTTCTCTCAGGATCTTACAACAATCATGATTTTGGTTCGGATAACGTGGAAGCCGAATGGGTAGAAGATGATGCCGGACGCATTTTTATGGAAGACTACCAAGTGCGCACCTATTTAGTGCAACGAGTTCGTCGTTCCATCTCCGCCAACTTAGATTACAAAATTGACAAGAACAACACAGTTTTCTTAAAGTCTATTTACAACTGGAGAGACGATTGGGAGAACCGTTTCCGCTACCGTATCAAGGATATCGAATTCGACGAAGGCTTGGGTACTTTTATCGGTGAATCTGAGCGTGAGACTAAAGGAGGATTAGATAATGATCGTATTCGCAACCGCCGTTTGGAAGATCAAAGGATGTGGAGCTACCAGCTATCTGGACAGCATTTATGGTTCAATAATTTAAAGGTAAACTGGTCTGCTAACCTTGCGCAAGCGAGTGAAGAAAGACCTAATGAACGCTACATCGTATTTGCTTCTGATGATGTTTACCCAGTGCAATTAAACAACGACAGTCGTTTTCCAATTGCTACGCCTACTAACCCTAATCAATTCAACTTCTCCAATATGGAATTTGATGAGTTGACAGAGGAGTATCAATATACCCAAGAGCGGGATAACAACTACCGCTTAGACTTTGAATATCCTTTGGTTAAAGAAGGAAAATACCAATCCGCATTAAAATTTGGTGGACGTCTTCGAACCAAGGAAAAATACCGCGACAATAACTTCTTTGAATACGATCCTATTAATGGAATCAATGCATCCGATGCCACCACTATTGACATGACCGACGATGGCTATTTAGCAGGTTCGCAATATGTAGCCGGTGATTTTGCAGACCCCGAATACTTAGGAGGATTGGATTTAAGTAATCGTAATGCATTCGATGAAGACGACGTAGTAGACGAGTATGCTTCGGGCAATTACACTGCCGAAGAAGATATTTCGGCGGGATATGTTATGATTACCCAAAACTTCGGAAGCAAACTTAGCGCTATTGCTGGTGTTCGCATCGAAAACACCGCGATTAACTATGTCGGAAATCGTTACATCGACAGCAACAAGACGGTAAGCTCTACCAGTGCCGAACAGAACTACACCAATATTTTACCGGGCTTACACCTGCGCTATGCTCAAAACCCGAATTCGGTATTCCGTTTCTCGGTAAACCAAACCTTGGCTCGTCCAAATTACTTTGATTTAGTTCCTTTCCAGGAAATTATTACGGATGACGAAGAAATTAACTTAGGAAATGCGGCTTTAGAGGCTGCTACCGCCACCAATATCGACCTGAATTACGAGTATTACTTTAAAACCATTGGTTTGCTTAGCGGTGGAGTTTTCTACAAGTCTATCGATAATTTCATTTACAGCTCTACCCGAGATAGCATTTTGCCTAATGGGGATGAGTACGATGTGGCACAGCCTAAGAATGGCGCTAATGCTCAAGTATTAGGCGCGGAAATCGCATACCAACGTAACTTCGACTTTATCCCAGGTAAGTTTTGGAAAAACATGAACCTTTACTTAAACTACACCTATACGAGCAGTGAAGCTAGCGGTATTGAAGGTAGAGCAGATGGCTTAAGTCTAGAAGGAACCGCCGGTAATATGTTCAACGCCTCCTTGAGTTATGAAAGCAAGAAATTCTTGGTACGCGCGTCCATCAACTATGCCAGCGATTACATTGATGAATATGGTGGCGACGCTTTTGAAGACCGCTATTACGATCAACAACTATTCTTTGACATCAATGCTTCGTACGCGGTGAAGCCTTACTTACGCATCTTCGTTGAGGGCATTAACCTAACCAATACGCCTTTACGCTATTACCAAGGAATCGCTGATCGCACCATGCAAATGGAGTATTACAATGCTCGTGTTAACATTGGTTTAAAATTAGATCTATAATGAAGAAAAGCATCCTTGCGTCAGTTGTATCGGCTTCTTTTGTTGCTTCTTGCCAACTTAGTGAACCGAAGACTGATAACATAGATTCTCAAAAAACAATAGCCGGCCTCGAGCCGGTTATTGTTTCAGATACTACGCCAACAGATACAGACGACCCTGCCATTTGGATTAACCCTGAAGACCCCAGTAAGAGTCTAATAATAGGAACAGACAAGGGCGATACCAATGGAGGTTTATTTGTCTTTAACCTAGAAGGTAAACTCATCGATAGCCTTACGGTATATCCGCTGCAGAGACCAAACAATGTGGACGTAGAATACGGTCTAAGTCGAGACAGTCTATCTATTGATATTGCCGTATGCACCGAACGAGGCACCAATAGTATTCGCGTCTTTCAATTACCGGAAATGAAAGCTATTGATGGCGGTGGAATTCCAGTTTTCAGTGGGGATAGTCTGCAAGCGCCCATGGGCATCGCCTTGTATAAAAATGCGGAAGGCATCCACGCTATTGTAAGTCGTAAGGAAGGACCTAAAACCGGTTATTTACACATAATAGCGCTGAGTTTAGATAGTACTGGGATGGTTAGCGGTACTCATTTCCAAAACTTCGGGAATTTCTCAGGTTTAAAGGAAATCGAAGCCCTCTTTGTAGATGACAAGAGCGATAGGCTCTACTACAGCGATGAGAACTATGGCACCCGTGTTTACGACCTAGAAACCTTAAAGGAACTAACGGTCTTTGGACAAGGGGATTTCAAAGAAGACAATGAAGGGATTTCTATGGCGAATGATTCCTTGACTTATCTATTGATTTCTGATCAACAAGCGCATGCCTTTAATGTCTATTCCGGAGATAGTCTGCAACTACTGACCAAATTTGGAGTCAAAGCCCAACAATCGGATGGTAGTGAAACCTATATAGGCTACCTCAACGATACCTTCCCCGAAGGAATCTTCGTATGCATGAGTGAAGGAGCCGTTTTTCATTACTACGATTGGCGAGACATTAAAGCACTTTTACACGCGGTAGAACCCTAGTAAATCTAGGGTTTCACTACCCTGCTTTAGTTAAAAAGTAGCGCCTCAATAGGCCTCTCAGCCCGTCAAGCTATTGGAAGTACGATGAGCATAAACTCTTGCAAGCGGAAGTAAAGAAGCGAAATCTCCCTAATAAGCCCTGGTAAAGACTTTCCTAGCATGCCTAAAACTGAAAATAAATAAACTGTTCACCCGAAGACTGCACGGTCATGATCGCGTAGAACATTATACCCCAAACCAGTCCCAATAACCATCTCGGGCTACTTTCAATAACCTGCACTAAGGAGTACTTACGCATCGCATAATGAGCCAAGAAAACCAGGGCCATCAGACCTAAAGTAAGTACCATAAAATTGGTGGTGAGCAGGGCTTTTTCGCCGCCGATGTAAAACAAAGACAAGAGCAAGCGCCAGGCCGATGTAAAATCTTCGGCTCTAAAGAATACCCAGGTGATATTTACGGCCGAAAAGGTGAGAAAAGCCATCAGCACCGAAACAGCCCCTTTGGTGGGCTTCACGGGCCAGCGCATGCGCACCAAGCGCTCGATAATCAAATAAGATCCGTGCAAAAAGCCACAAATCGGGATCGCCCACCGAATCGCGGTTGGGAAAAGGCAGGTAGTCGATCAACGACTCATAGGAAATCTCCTGATTGAGGTAATGAAAATGCGGATCGATGAAATCGTAAACCCATTGATTAAAGCGCTGGGCATAGGTGCGATCGTAATAACGATCTACAGCGGCCTTGCCCCGATTGGCCGGCCAAGTGCCCGCCACCGTATAAAACAAGCCTGGCGCTACGCCTATAACCAAAGTGCCTTTATAGTCGGTTTTCTCGATAATGTCTTCAATGGGATGCAGAGGCGAACTGCCCGGGTAGGCCAATTGCAAAGGTCGACGGCCGGTGAGGGAATCTCAGCGATGAATATTGATATTGAAATGAGCGCGTGAGGAACCGAGAATGATGACGTCCTTTTCATCGAGCTCCGAAACCCGTGCCCTTTGATCGGCCCAAACATCCAGGTTTTCGAGGTCATGACCCGCCGGCCAATGGTGCTTTTGAGCATACCACTCATGCACAGCCATTAAGGCCAGCCCCACTAAAGCCGAGGCTAAAAATAAGGATCGGTTAAGCAATGGTGTTTGTTTTGGTTGGGGAATAAAATTACACTTTTGACTTAGCTCCTACCAAGTCCAGTCTACCGGTGCCTCTACATGCAGACTACTCCGGTCAATGGGATGCTTAAACTCAATTTCGGCTGCATGCAAATAGAGTCGGTCGGCCGGCCTACCGTAAAGATCATCGCCCTTAATAGGCAAGCCTAAACCATCGGCATGTGCGGCATGCACGCGTAATTGATGGGTTCTACCGGTAATGGGGT
>CBFHRN010000014.1:0-39576 GCA_965658275.1 Croceimicrobium sp. | reverse complement strand
TTAATGGCCACCTTCCTCACCTTGGTATTGCTACCTGTTTTGCTGAGTTACTTAAACCATGCAAAAGTCTACGGCACATGGTTCTGGTCGGGTAAAAAGCCGAGCCATGAAGAAGTGGAACCTGCAATTATTGAAATGGAAAGCGAAAATGAATAAGATTGTTTCTAAAACTATAGGCTTATGCCTAATCACATTTGCCCTTTCCGCACAAGCACCACTGGAGCTTACAAATGCGGTGAAAATTGCCTTGCAAGAGAACTTAAATATTCGAGTTGCAGAGCAAGATCTGCGCATCGCCGAAACCAATAATAATTGGGGGAATGCAGGCTTTCTTCCCAATGTAAATGCGAATGGCTCTTATACCTATTCACAGACTGATGTACAACAACAACTAGCTGTAGGAAGCGATACCGGCGGGCCGGCTCCTATTCGGGAGTTTAACGATGCGGTGGCTGAGAACTTTCAAGTTGGCCTTAATGCAAGCTATGTTTTATTTGATGGTTTAGGCCGTCTCAATAACCTAAAGCGTCTTCAATTACAAGAAGACCTAAGTGAAACCCAATTAAGGTTTACGGTAGAAAATGTGCTCCTATCGCTCTTCAGCTCTTATTATGGACTAGCACGTGATCACGAAAGAATGCTCATCGCCAAAGAGTCGGTAAGCCTTTCCTATAAACGCTATCAAAGAGCTCAAACTGCTCTTGAATTGGGCGCTCAAGGGCGTTTAGAAAGCCTTAGTGCCTTGGTTGATTTACGCAGAGATAGTATCAGTTATCTAAACGCTTTAAACACCTACCGTCGCAGCCAGAGGGATTTAAACCGAATCCTCAACTTCCCAGCAGACAGCATTTATGAGGTAAACACATCAGTTCAATTGCGTGAGGATTTGCTATTTGGGCAATTGCAAAACGAAGCCATGCAAAACAATGCTGCACTTATTCAAAGTAGAATTGCGCGCGACATCAATAAGAAAAATCTCAACATTGCATGGAGCAGTCGAATGCCTCAAATAGCCGCTAATGCCGGCTACAATTTTAGTCGACAAGAAAACGAAGGTGGATTTTTACGCTTTACCGAAAACACCGGATGGCAATACGGACTCAGCGCCCAATGGAATATTTTCAGTTCCTACCGGAGCCAAACCCAAGTTGAGGTTGCCCGTATCGCCATTTTCCAATCGGAATTAGCTATAGAACAAGCCCGACGTGACTTGGGAGTTGACCTTGCGAATGCTTGGCTAGAATACCAACATTCAGAACGCATTTTTAAAATGGAAAATCGCAATCTCGAAGTGGCAGAATTAAACTTTGAACGCAGCAAAGAAGCCTACGCTTTAGGGAGCATTAATAATGTCCAATTTCGAGAAGCTCAACTCAATTACATTTCAGCCAAAGCCGCTGCTAATGATCTGAAGTACCGCCGCAAGCTCAGTGAAATTGAATTGCAAAGAGTAGCCGGAGTTTTACTTCAAAATACGGCCGAATAAGAAATCTCGACCCAGCTAAATAGCTAAGTCGGGATTAATCTAGTGTATATTCTCCCCTTTAGTCACAGCCTAACTCGGCTACAATATCGTAGGTTATACGAGAGCTTCCTCCCGTAAATACGCGTCGTTGAATGTAAATTACAATTTTGGTGATGTTCTTATCACTTGGGATGGCAAAGAAATCACGTGGCACAAAGAAATTCTTAAAGATTCCATCGCCCTTTGCCTTCATTTGAAGCTGTGGAAAATTCGGAACGCTAAATGCATTCGGGGCAATTTTAACTGTAGTGCTATCACTTAGTGTTGCCTCGGCAAAAAACCAAACATCATCATCAGCCAAGTTTTGCATTCCGGCATTTTCTTCCAATTTGTTGTCATAGTAAAGCATCACTAAATCATCATCATTAAAAGAACCCGGAAACAAGAATGCAGGATTTCGCTCGGTTACCGGTGGATCCACTAACAATGTTAAATCTTCCGATTTAATGTCTGGATCTCCATAGCCTCCTCCATCTTTCGGCTTTACCAGAAACTTGATATCATTCTCAAAGACAGTTTGGGCATCTACTTCGTAAAACTCTGTTGGAATGATGGTCCAAGAGTAGAGGTTCTCCCCTTCTTTGGTCATCACTAAGGAATCATTACTATTTTTCCAAGCTTCAGAGCCGATGCCGTTAACCAGCGGGTGTCCGGCAGGGTGTTCCGCGGGCGACCAAGTCCAGATGTACATATCTTCTCCAGCCGCGGCGGCATCCAATAAGTTTTGAGTATGATCCAAACTAGCGTCTAAAGCGCTAAGGTCAACGATAATTTTAACCTGTGTGGTAGGATCTTGATATTCTACGGGTTCTGTAGTAACCTGCGCTAAACTGGACAATGCAGGAGCTAATAGCGCTACCATCCCAATCCATTTATTAAATACATTCTTCATCATTACTTACGATTAAAGGTGTATACATAACGAGCATAATCTGCATCACATTTGCTTTTCATCGCTTGGAAAAGCATTAAAGGATCGACACTACGCACCATATTACCTAGTTCTACGGAAGTGGTATCTCCACTAGCCGAAATCAAGTATAAATTAGATGGGTATTCGGGGTCATCGAAGGCATAAGTACCATTAGTACTAGTAAACGGTAGACCGTCTAAGGAATTAGCACTTATACTATAGCTATTGTCACTTGCTACGAAGGCAATTTCTACGGGGTTATCTAAAAAGAAGTCGGTGAATTCACGCGTTTCCCATTGTGGGAAAGAACGATCTTCTACTTCCACTCGGTCCAAGCCCCATGTTCCTTCAATACCAGAAATCACAGAATAGGGGTCGCCTATTTCTTGGTATGGCTCTGGTCGACAAGCCCAAACGGCCAGTCCCAAGACGCCTAATATTACTAATCTTCTCATATTTTTCAGTATTAACATCCTCCGGTGGGATTCAGTTGAAATTTATCCGTTTTCTCAGAGATTGGGAACTGGATGATCATACCATTACAATCCCAATCATTACCTCTTACTTGCATCGCTTCACCTTCGATAGCTCCGCGGCGCTTTATTTGCTGAATGCGGTCCCCTTCTCCAAACATCTCTATACGACGTTCATAGCGGGCAGCCTCAATGATTTCGTTCGCGGCGGCTGAAGTACTTAAATTGTTTTGAGTACCTCCGTAAGCACGCTCGCGGACATCATTCACATCCTGAATCGCAACACTTAAATCGCCACCACTTTCTGCTAATGCCTCAGCGCGTAGTAATTTAAGGTCGGTTAAATGTAAGATGGTAACATTAAACCACTCTTGATTAAACTTCTTGATAAGTACCACCGGTACATCACCACTTTCATCCAATTCGAAGAAACTTTTTAAACGTAGATCACTGGTATCCGCCGAATAGGTATTGTAAAAGTCCATGCTAGCCTTAAACAGCGGAGGGTTGGGAACATCAGAACGGTAGTTGCCAAATCCTCCGGATCGGAAATCGCCAAAGTCGGGGCGACTGGTATTACTAAAGATAGCTTCCGTAACGTCAACCGTGTCATTTTCAAAACGATCTACGCTGGTTCCTAAACTATAACGGCCCGAATTGATTACGGCATCGGCATGCTCCACCGCTTTGGCATAGTTACCAGCTTGGAAGTAAATCTTCGCTAAGAAAGCGTTGGCCGCATCTTGAGAAGCGTAAAA
The DNA here is from genome assembly GCA_965658275.1 of Croceimicrobium sp. Taxonomy (GTDB): domain Bacteria; phylum Bacteroidota; class Bacteroidia; order Flavobacteriales; family Schleiferiaceae; genus Croceimicrobium. The sequence goes on along the minus strand of CBFHRN010000014.1, from coordinate 35,907 downwards.
GTCTGAACTTACTTGCAAGTCGGGTAGAGCTGCCTCGAGGTCAGAAATTATGTCGGCGTAATTTGCCCCCACAGGATCCCTTGGAACAACCTCAGCAATAGTAGCGGTACGGTAAATAATGCCATCATGACTATTATTGGCTGTAAACCCAAAAGGCTGAGCAAATAGCTTAAGAATTTCCCACTGGGAGATAGCGCGAAGGAACTTTACCTGAGCCGTAATCTCCGCTTTCTCGACCACACTAAAATCAAAGTCGTCGATCACTTCTAAAATTCGATTTGAACGGAAGGCCGTGATGTAGGGGTCACCATAAATACCGCCGATCGTACCATTAAAGAAAAGAGTATTATGGTTGTAAACCTCGGTAAGGTCCTCATTAATAGTCGGCTCGGTAAGGTTATCCGACAAGAGTTCACCCAAGTACTGGATACGACCATTGTAAACATTGGCGGTAACATCGTAACAAGACTGAAGTAAATCCAAGACATCTTGTTTGCTTTGAAGGGCATCCGCCTCCGAGAGATCGGCTCCTTGCAAAGGAGTTTCTAGTATTTTTTCGCAGCCTGTGCTTAATAAAAGGCCACCAATTAATGCGATTGCGCTAAATGACTTTTTCATGATAACAGGCTTAGAAATTAACATTTAAACGAACGGAATAAGTGCGCTCTTGTGGAGGTGTCAAATAGGTGATATTCACACTCATGTTACGGTCGGTAGCATTCTCAAAGTCACGAGCAATCTCGGGGTCCAAGCCAGGGTAGCGTGTGAAAGTAAGTAGGTTGGTACCGATGAAAGAAATCTGCGCCCCTTTTAAGCCTAAGCTTTTCGCCTGATTACGATTGAGGCGATAGCTTAGCGTCAGGTTACGAAGACGCATGTAGCTACCATCATGTAACCATAGATCGGTATTGATCCAAGGAGTGGTTGAACCATGATTACGCTCGTCTAAAGTTAAGAGAGGATAAAGGGCCTCGTCTCCCGGTGCTCTCCAACGGTCAAAAATATGAGCCGTTTTATTCCAATCGTCCATACGTCCTAATTGACGTTTCGAGGAGGAGTCGTAAATATCACCTCCAATCGTAAACACCAAAAGGAAACTTAAATCCCATTGCTTATAGCTAAAAGTGTTGGTTATACCACCAACAGCATCAGGTAATACGGAACCAACAGGCACGCGGTCTGCAGGATCCCAGGAAAAAGTAGGATTACCATCGATATCTAGGTAAACTGGGCGACCTGTTGCAGGATCGACGTGCGAGAAACGAACCAAGAAGTTAGTCCCTACGGGAGCGCCTACCACGGTACGAGTATCGTTCGTTCCACCGGCAACTGCGTCAGGAGAATAACCCCCTAAGCTTAAAATCTCATTATAGTTGTACGCAATGTTGAAGTCGGTGGTCCAACGGAAATCACCCACCAAGTTGCGGGATTTAATTTGGAATTCCACACCTTCATTTAATAGTCCACCTACATTATCATAGTAAGAACCGAAACCAGTTACGCGAGGTAAGGTTACATTGAGTAATACATCCGAAGTATTCTTGCGGTAATAGGCGATTTCACCGGTAATACGGTCTTCAAATAAGCCATACTCTAAACCGAAGTCAAATACCTGGGTTGTTTCCCAACGTAAGTCTCGGTTGGCCGCATTAAGCGGATATAATATATCACGGCCATCGTAAGCTGCAGCGTCTCTACGGTAGCGCGCTTCAAACTCGATATTGGTTAAGTTGGCATTACCAATCCAGCCAATACTCGACTTCAATTTTAAATAGTTGAAAAAGCGATTTTCACGCATCCAGTCTTCATCAGAAATAATCCAACCCACTGATGCCGATGGGAAATAGCCGAAGCGGTTATTAGGGCCAAAACGAGAACTACCATCCGAACGCAATACTACCTGCGCCAAATATTTACCCTTGTAGTTGTAGTTTACACGCCCGAAGAAGGATAAGAATCGGCTTATAAAGGAGGTATTTACCGAATCAAACTCGTAATTATCTCGCAAATCGCTGTGCGCATAAAACGCGCCAGGCGCATCCAAAACATCATTACGAACTCCATTCGGATTACCTAAAGAATCACGCGTGGTAATTTGATAACTGCGCGTATAATTAGTCTGATATTCGGTACCCGCCATGAAGCTAAACTTGCTATTATCGTTCATCTTCCAGTCGTAATTACCAGTTAAGAAACCATTGTAATTGTACGAACGTAAGGGATAACGCTGGGCGCGACCGCGACCGAGTACCGCGTCATTTTGATTAAGGTTAACCTCGTAGATATCTTCCATCGATTGGAAATAATCCATCGAGCCACTCGCAAGAACGGTAAAGTTTTTAAAGGGCGAGTAGGTCAGCTTCAAGTTGTTTACGGCTCGAAGGTCTGTGATACGCCAATCCTTATTTTCTCTTTGCATTACAGGATTCGTTCCTCCGGTAAACCAATCGCCAGGACGACTAAGGGTATCACCAGCATCGGTAATCCGGTAGCGATCCCATTTGATAGGATAAAAAGGCAAAGCCGTACTCATGGCTGCCCCTAGGCCACCAGCCCAGGCATTATCTACACGATTGTAAATACTTTGCGTAAGACTTGTACTAGCGCTTAGACTCAACTTATCGTTGAAGCGGTAATCTCCATTAAAACGACCACTCATACGATTGTACTCGTCTCCCAAAATGTAAGATTGATTCTGATCGTACGAAATGCCTGCATAGAAATTGTACTTATCTGTTCCTTTGGATACTCCAAAGTCATAAAAAGCTTTATAACCAGTACGGGTTACTTCATCCACCCAATCTGTTTCTTGGCGTTGGGCATCATCCCAGGACATCACATTATTGGGAAGAACGGGGGTTCCGGTATTCCCATCATTAATCCAAGCCTCGCGGTAAAGTTGTAAATATTGATCCGCGTTAAGCATATCTGGCAAGCGAGTTGGCTGCGAGATACCTTGAGTTGTAGCAAAGTTAAATTGAAGTCCGCCTTTGCTTCCTCGTTTCGTAGTAATTAGTATTACTCCATTGGCTCCTCGAGAACCGTAAATGGCGGTTGCCGATGCGTCCTTCAAAATTTCTACCGATTCGATATCATCAGGGTTTAAGAAGGCTAATGGATTTTGGTTCATTCCTCCACTGTTACCTCGAGCGAAGTAGTCCTGATTAAGTTGAACCCCGTCAACAATGTAGAGCGGATCACCTCCAGCTCCAATACTCGCGATACCACGAACGCGAACCACAGAAGGTGAGCCCGCTAAACCACTACCGGTAACAATTTGCACTCCAGCTGCCTTGCCCTGCATAGCGGTTTCAAAACTTGGTGCAGGCATATCGTTAAGCTCCTTGGCATTAAGCTTAACCACATTACCTGTCATTTCACGCCTTCGCTGAACGCCATAGCCCACCACTACGATTTCATCAAGCTGACTACTACTTTCATCCAGCGCAACATTTAAGATTTGCTTAGCCCCTGCAGCAATTTGCACTTCCATTTTCTTGGTTTGATAGCCAATAAATGAAAATTCCAAGGTCACTTTCCCGGCCTGGAATCCGCTAAGGGTATAATTTCCGTCAAAATCGGTGGATGTTCCTATCCCCGATTGACCCAGGACTACGACAGATGCACCAGGCAATGGTTCGCCTGACTTATCCGTAATGGAGCCCTGAACAACTTGAGCCTCAAGATTCCACGCTGCCAAAGAAAATAGCAGGGCAAAAAGAGACTGTAAAGTTCTTTTCATATAGATTACATTATAATTTGGTTAATCAAAAGTAAATAAAAAGTGTATAAAGTGTAAAAAGTACACTAAAATTGTAGTTGTTTAGATTTAGTCTTTGCTTCGCGTAACCCTCTTATTCCTATAAAAAAAGTTAGGTATAATTGTCTAGAAATGCAAAGTAGCGCTCAGCTCACATGAACACCCTTCGCCTTAAGACATTGATTACTTTTCTGCTAATTTTAATCCTTTGGGCGCAACCTAGTCTAGGTCAACTAAAAGGTAATTTAGACAGGTATCTGATGGACTCACTCCATGTTTCTAGCCGCAGGGTCGATGTTTGGACCTCCTCTTTAAACTTACCAATTGAACAGATTGTGATCATGCATGATGGTCAAATGTTATTCCAAGGAGACTCGACTTGGAACAAAAAAGAATGGCGCGTGGACGAATGTCTAGACAGCTTAATCCGCGCGGGTGAACTAAAAAATACTCTCGTCATTGGTATTTGGAACAATTACAAGGACCGGCATCGAAATTACTTTCCTGAAAAGCCTTTTAAAACGCTAAGCGGTGGCAATCAATCATCTTTGCTAAATGTGCGTCGACCGCATTCTAAGGTATCGGCATTCTCGGGCCCTCCCGATTCAGACGCCTATCTCAGGTCCATCTTTGAAATCATCTTACCGCGTATAGCCAAGAAATACCAAATTAGCGGGGTCCCTCTATATATGATAGGGTCTAGCATGGGGGGCCTCATTAGCATGTATGCCGCCTGCGAATATCCTCAAAAACTAAATGGAGTGGCCTGCCTTTCTACACATTGGCCTGGCATTTGGACAAATATTCAAAACCCTGTTCCCAATGCTTTTCTTTATTACTTGAAAAGGCATCGGAAAGAAGCCATGCAAACCAATTGGTACTTCGATCACGGAGACAAAACTTTAGATACACTTTACGCTGTTCATCAGAAACGCGTGGATTCCTTATTTAACTCATGGGAATGGGGGGAAACTCAATTTAGAAGTCGGATTTACCCTGGCGCCAATCATAGTGAAAACGCCTGGGCGATGCGACTCCCCCAAGTTTTACTTTATCTAGATCGATCTGAAAAATCGAAATAACCTTTAAGCAAAAAGTTATTCCTTAAAGCATTTCGTGGTTCAATTCATACAATACCGCAGGCTTATGTAAGACACCGGTTTGCTTTTGATTGGTGGCTTTAACCAGTTTTTCCTTTAAAATTTTCTTTCGGAAGTTTCGCTTATCCAACTCCTTATCCAAAATAATCTCATAAAGCTTTTGGATGTGTCCCAAGGTGAATAATTCTGGAAGAAGCTCGAAGCCCGTGCGGTGATTTACAAAATCATCACGCAAGCGATCTAAAGCCTGACTTAAAATATTATTATGATCAAAGGCCAAACTCGGAACCGAGTGCACCTCCTGCCAAAATACGTTCTCGGCAAAACCTGAAGCTTCAGGCTGGAAATCATCCATCTTCACAAGAGCCAAATAGGCAACGGTTATTACCCTTGCTTGAGGATTGGAGCGATAGCTATTCAAAAACTCTAAATCTTTAATATCACTAACCCGATTGGGATCTCCAAAAGCTTTAAACTGACGTAAGAAGATGCCCGACAAGCCTGTGATTTCCATTAAAACTCGAGAAGCTGCTTCATCCAGACCCTCATTATTTAAGATAAGGTCGCCAGGAAGTGCAAACTGCACTTTCTCTTTATCGCTCATTTTCTGCTCTAAGAGTAGAACATTTAGTTTTTCATTATCAAAACCAAAAACCGCACAATCGACGGAGACATTCGGGTTTACGCTTTGGGTAGTTTCACTCACTTGGTTAATATTAAGTAGGTTGACTTAGATTTGGTGCAACAATTTACAAAAAAATATTGCAAGTGTAAAAAATACACTAAGTTTGTATCATCATCTTGAATCTGATGGCAAAGGAAATAAATTCTATTGGTGTATTAACCTCCGGTGGCGATGCTCCCGGAATGAATGCTGCTATTCGGGCAGTGGTTCGGGCCGGTAAATACTATAATAAAAAGATCTACGGCATTTATGAAGGTTACCAAGGTTTGATCGAAAATCAGATTTTGGAACTCAATGCCCGCTCAGTGAAAAATATTTTGGAACGTGGGGGCACGGTTTTAAAATCCTCTCGCTCTGAAGAATTTAAAACGGTGGAAGGACGTAAAAAGGCCTTTCAAAATCTTCAAGCCATAGGCATTGATGCCTTAGTAGTGATTGGTGGTAATGGAACCTTTACTGGAGCTATGCATTTTAGCAATGAATATGACATTCCTGTAATGGGTTTGCCAGGCACCATTGATAATGACTTAGCCGGAACCGACTTAACCATCGGTTTTGATACCGCCTGCAATGTTGTTATCGACTGCGTAGATAAAATTCGAGATACCGCGGAGTCACACAATCGCCTCTTTTTTGTGGAGGTTATGGGTAGAGATTCCGGATTCATCGCCCTAAGAGCTGGTTTGGCCTCGGGTGCCTTGGATGTTATCCTTCCAGAAGAAGAATCACCTATGGAAGATTTATTCCAAGAACTGGAGAAAGGAGCTTCTAACAATAAAATGAACCGTATCATTATTGTTTCGGAAGGAAATAAACTAGGTGATACTTATTCGATCGCTCAAGCCGTGCGTGATCGTTATCCCCATTGGGAATCTAAAATCACGATTCTAGGTCACTTGCAAAGAGGAGGCTCCCCTACCTGTACGGATCGAGTATTGGCAAGCCGCCTCGGCGTTGCTTCCGTGGAATCCCTAATGCAAGGAATGAGCGGACAAGCGATTGGAATCGTAAACGACGTATTAAAATTCACAGATTTTAAAGAAGCGATTGCTAGTAAAAGTGAGATTGATATGGAACTCAATCGCATCCTTAAAATCCTATCTACTTAAAAATTAAACAGAATCATGAAAAAAATTGCCATTAACGGATTTGGTCGTATCGGCCGTCTAAGTTTTCGCAACTTGTTAGAAAGAGAAGGAGTAAGCGTGGTAGCCATCAATGACCTAACCGCCCCTGAAACTTTAGTTCATTTATTAAAGTATGACTCTATCCACGGGCGCTTTCCTCATGAAATTAGCCTTGATGGAGACACCTTAAACATTGCCGGAAAGGAAATCAAGCTTTTTGCTGAGCGCGATCCTTTGCAGTTGCCTTGGGGTGATATGGGAGTTGACATTGTATTGGAATGTACCGGTGTATTCCGTACTGCCGAAAAGATGGATCTTCACCGTCAAGCGGGTGCTAAGAAAGTATTGCTTTCTGCCCCTGCAAGCGGTAATGTAAAGACCGTGGTACTAGGAGTGAACGACAGTGAATTAAGCGCTGATGATGTTATCGCTAGTAATGCTTCTTGTACGACCAACTGTTTAGCGCCTATGGCTAAAGTTTTACAAGACAAGTTTGGTATTGTAAAGGGTTTTATGACCACAACCCACGCCTATACCGCGGATCAAAATTTACAAGACGCACCGCATAGCGACCTTCGCAGAAGCCGTGCCGCCGCGCTAAGTATTATTCCTACCTCAACTGGAGCTGCAAAAGCAGTAGGTTTGGTACTTCCAGAACTAAAGGGTAAATTAGACGGATTCGCATTACGCGTTCCTACCCCAACGGGTTCGGTAACCGACCTAACGGTAGAATTAGCAAGTGCACCTACTAAAGAAGAAGTTAATGCTGCTATTAAAGAAGCGGCCGATAGTTATCTAAAAGGTATTTTGGAGTATACCGAGGATCCTATTGTGTCTGCGGATATTGTTGGTAGCAAGTACAGCACCATTTTTGACGCTGACCTTACCAATGTAAATGGTAACATGGTTAAAGTGGTTGGCTGGTATGACAACGAAGCAGGCTACTCTGCACGCCTTGCTGACATGGCAGTAAAAATGGCTTCTTTATAGAAGCAATAAATTTGCAGTATGATTTACCTCGCTGAAAGCGGCAGTACTAAATGTGATGCCGTCTTTTTAACGAATGACGGGGAAGAAGTTAAACGTATCCGTACTATTGGTTTTAACCCCTACTTTCACGATCGCCAATTCGTGTCAAAGGAGATTATTAAAGTCCCTGAGATTATGGAATTGGGAGCGCAAGTAGAACAGGTTTTCTTTTACGGTGCTGGTTGTTCCTCACCCGATTTGAACGTCGAAATTTCGGAAGGCCTCAAGGCTGGTTTTCCTAATGCACAGATCACTGTAGACCACGACCTTCGTGCTTCTGCTTATGCAACTTGGAATGGACTTCCACAGGTGACTTGTATTTTAGGTACCGGTAGTAATTGCGTCTATTACGATGGCCAAAGCCTTGAGCCTGGAAGATCGGGTTATGGATTTATCTTAGGTGATGAAGGTTCAGCTTCTTACATCGGCAAACGCGTGGTTCGCGCCTATTTATACCGCTTAATGGACGATAAATTAATGCGGGAATTTGAAGAAACGTATGGCGTGAATGAAGCCATTATTCGCGAAAAAGTTTATGCTCCGAATGGCGCCAATGTCTTCTTGGGAAGTTTTGCGCCTTTCGCCCACAAGCATTTAAATCAATCCTTTTTCTACCAAATGGTTTTCAATGGCTTTAGAGAGTTCATCGAAACCCAAGTTTTACCTTTTCCCAATTCGCGCAAAGTGCCAATCAGCTTTGTGGGTTCAATAGCCCACCACTTCGAGCCTATACTGAGCGATGTGTTGGACTATTTTGATCTGCAAAAAGGGAGCATAATACGTCGACCCGTAGACGGGCTAATTGACTACTATAGACGTAATAAAATTCAAGTGCAAAGCTAATTCGCCTATGAAAACCATCAAGGGTTTTTTATTCGACTTAGACGGAGTTATCGTAGACACCGCCAAATTTCACTTTAAAGCCTGGCAGCGCCTAGCTAGTGAGTTAGACATCCCCTTCACGGAGGAACAAAATGAAGAACTAAAGGGGGTTAGTCGAGTCGAATCTTTAGAAAAAATCCTTGCATGGGGAGGCAAAAGCCTTTCGGCGGATGAATTTGAACGAATGATGGGTCTCAAAAACGAATGGTACCTCGAATTCGTTCAAGAAATGAAAAGTGATGAAGCTCTACCTGGAGCCGTAGAGTTTTTAGAAGAAGCCCGAAAACAAGGTTTGGCGATCGGTTTAGGATCGGCCAGTAAAAACGCCGTGTTAATCCTTGACCTTTTGGGCATCAAACACTTTTTCCAAACTATCATTGACGGAACCGTAATCACAAAGTCCAAACCCGACCCCCAAGTCTTTGCCATGGGGGCTGAAGCTTTAGACATTGACCCCGAATCTACGGTGGTCTTCGAAGATTCCCTAGCTGGAATAGAAGCGGCCAAAAGAGGCGGATTCCGTCGAGTAGGGATTGGCAGTCCTGATATTCTCAAAGATGCCGAAATCGTAGTTCCCAATTTAGAGAAATACAGCCCAGCGGAACTCATCAACCATTTGAACCATATCTAAAGAACATGCATAACAAGTACTTGGTAACCGACGAATGGCGGATTATCGAAGACCGCTGGCGCCCAGAACTTCACCAAGGTTCTGAATCCATTTTTAGCATCGGCAATGGATTTATGGGGCAAAGAGCCAATTTCGAAGAAAACTACAGCGGCCCGAGCTTACAAGGAAGCTATTTGGGTGGTGTCTATTATCCTGACAAAACCCGCGTGGGTTGGTGGAAAAACGGGTACCCCGAATACTTTGCCAAAGTTTTAAACTCCGTAAACTGGATCGGAATTAGTATCAAAGTAGATGGTACGGAATTGGACCTTGCCCAGCTAAAGGTAATAGACTTCTACCGTGAGCTTAATATGCAGGAAGGCTACCTTCATCGCAAGTTTCGGGTAGAGTTGTCCGAAGGTAAAGAACTCGAAGCCGAAGTAACCCGCTTCATTAGTATGAAGCGAAAAGAAATAGGCGCCATTCGCTATCAGTTTAAGTTGATTGGTTTTTCAGCGGAAGTCGAAATTCGTCCCTATCTGGACTTTGATGTTATCAATCACGACTCCAATTACGAGGAAAAATTTTGGGAAGGCCTAGAGGAAAATGTCGCTCCCCAAAAGGCGGTTATCCTTGCTCGCACTAAAAAGCTAGACTTCAGAGCAGCGGCTGCGATGCGCTATGAACTCTTTCAAAATCAATCCAAGTTAAGCCTTAACCCTAAAGAAGAAAGTCGCACTAAATACGCGGATAATTCTTTTAGCATCAGGGCGGAATCAGACACCAGCTACTGCCTATACAAATACGCCGCGGTTTGCACCTCTTTCCATTACGACAAAGAGAGATTAACACAAAAGGCGGAAGACCTTGTCTCAGTAGCTTGCCATGATGGTTTTGATACCCTTCTAACGGAACAAAAAGCAGATTGGGCCGCGCGATGGGATCAGAGTGATATTATGATTGAAGGTGATGCGGAAGCACAACAAGGCATCCGTTTCAACATCTTCCATCTTACCCAAACTTACACGGGAGAGGACGCCCGACTAAACATCGGACCCAAAGGCTTCACCGGCGAAAAATATGGGGGGTCTACCTATTGGGATACCGAAGCCTATTGCTTACCATTTTACATGGCCTCAGCTGGAAAGGAAGTATCAAAAAACTTATTGGTTTACCGCTACCGACAGTTGGATAAAGCGATTGAAAATGCTGCGAAACTAGGTTTCACCAATGGCGCAGCATTATACCCGATGGTTACCATGAATGGCGAGGAATGCCACAACGAATGGGAAATTACCTTCGAAGAAATCCATCGAAACGGTGCAATAGCCTTCGCTATCTTCAATTATATCCGCTATTTCGGCGACGAGTCTTACCTCGCTGAATATGGATTAGAAGTGCTGATTGGCATTGCACGATTCTGGGCTCAACGCTTTAATTGGAGTGAAGCCAAGCAGCAATATGTAATGTTAGGGGTAACCGGCCCGAACGAATACGAAAACAACGTAAATAACAACTGGTACACCAATTACTTAGCTAAATGGTGCCTGGAATACGGCGCGGAGGCCTATGCTAAGGTTATTGCTATGGACCCATCCGCCATTGAGCGCATCAACCAAAAAACACGCTTTAAAGCGGATGAGGAATTAAAACTTTGGGAAACCATAAGTGCTAATGTATACCTGCCCGCCAGTGAAGAGCTAGGAGTTGTATTGCAACAAGAAGGTTATTTGGATAAAGAACAAAGAATGGCCGATGACTTAGCCATTTCAGAACGTCCAATTAACCAGCATTGGAGCTGGGATCGAATTTTAAGATCTTGCTTCATTAAGCAGGCCGATGTCTTACAGGGCTTCTATTTCTTTGAAGACCACTTTAGTAAGGAAGAGCTGGAGCGCAATTTCGACTTCTACGAACCAAGGACCGTACATGAAAGTTCCTTATCGCCTTGCGTCCACGTGGTGCAAGCGGCTTATCTCGATAAAATGGATAAAGCTTACGAAATGTACCTGCGCACCAGTCGATTAGACTTAGATGATTACAATCGTGAAGTACACGAAGGCCTACATATTACTTCGATGGCGGGTACTTGGATGAGCGTGGTTGAAGGCTTTGGAGGTATGAGAGCGAGAGACGGTAAGTTGTACTTTAATCCGAAACTTCCTAAACAATGGAAGCAGCTGTCCTTTAAAATCAATTTCAGGGACGCGGTTTTAAAAATCGACCTCAGCGAAACCAGTCACAAAATAGAAAAACTGTCTGGCGAAAGCGTCGAAGTTATCGTGCATGGCGAACGCATAAAGCTCTAAGGCAAAACAAAGCATTTCGAAAACCTCGGTAATACACCGGGGTTTTTTTATATTGAATCCATCTGTAGTATAGGTGTAATTTTTACACTTATCATTATATTTGTTAACCAAATGTAACCATGCGTAAGCTTATTTTTCTTTTCAGCTTGCTTGTGAGCCTTAGTGTTTCCGGGCAAATAGCACTCGGTGGACTCAACACTCCGATTTATCTCAAAGTAGATAGCACGACCATTATTCTCCGTGATTATCTTGGCTCTAAAAGCATCTCCAAAGTTGAATTACCGGCTGGACTGAGCAACATTAGCGAAGACCAAAAGGAATTACTCTTGGTGGGAAGTCCACGTGAAAAAGTAAGCACTCTAAGAGTTTATTCACCGGACGGTGATGAGGATTTAATTCTTATTAAGTCCGCAGCAAAAGCAGTCGACTTTGTTTACGACCGTGATGACATAGGAAGAAACCGTGATGTTCGCTTAATCGGAACTTTTAACAACTGGAACCGTGAGTCAAAGCCCATGGTTTACCGAAAAAAAACCTACCGAAAAACGCTTTTGTTAGAACCTGGCACCTACCAATACAAGCTCTTTGTAAATGGTGAGGAAGTTTTAGACCCCAAAGTAGAGCAGACGGTGTCCAATGGACTAGGAAGCTTCAATAATGTCTTGGAAGTTCCAGGTGATGACCTAAAACCTGCAAATTATTCCCTTTCCTATGAAGATGGACGGATTGCCGTTCAACAGGGTGAACCTGCCGCAAAGTTGATTGCCTTGTGGAACAATCAAAGTATTGAAGTCCTGTGCAAAAAGAATTATCCTCCGGTTTGTATTATTCGTATTCCTGAAGCAGCTAAAGAAGCAGAGCGATCTTATTTGAGGATCTATTCTTATCTCGGCGAAAATAAAGGAAAAGACCAGTTAATTCCCCTACAATACGGACGCCCCTTATCGGATGCCAATCAAGTTAAGCGTCAAGACTGGCATGCTGCACAGATGTATTTTATCATGGTAGATCGATTTGCAAATGGCGACACGTCCAATGATGAAATGGTCATGGACACTACGATCATGCCCCAGGCTAATTATCAAGGCGGTGACCTAAAAGGAATTCAGCAGCAATTAAAAAAGGGCTATTTTAAAAATCTGGGAGTTAATACCGTTTGGGTATCTCCGATCAGTCAGAACCCAACAGATGCCTGGGGCTACTGGGATAAAGGTTCGGTGAAATCTAAATTTTCAGGATATCATGGCTACTGGCCGATTAGTAATACGCGCATTGATTATCGTTTTGGGAACAAAAGCACTTTTGAAGGTCTGATCGCTGATGCACATCAGCAAGACATGAATGTTGTGTTGGATTATGTCGCTAATCATGTGCATATTCAGCACCCCATTTATCAAGAGAATCAAGACTGGGCCACCAATTTGTATCTGCCCGATGGCACCAAAAACACCGAAAAATGGGATGAGTACCGATTAACCACTTGGTTCGATGATCATTTACCCACCTTAGACCTACGTCGATGGGAAGTTGTGGATCCTATGGTAGACTCGGCGCTGTATTGGCTCGAAAACTACGACTTAGACGGCTTCCGCCATGATGCCACCAAGCACATCGATGAACTGTATTGGCGAACGCTCACATACCGCATCCGCAAATTAAATAAAGGCCCCGTTTACCAAATAGGTGAAACCTATGGGAGCCCCGGCTTAATAAACAGTTATATTTCAACCGGCATGCTAGATGCCCAGTTCGACTTTAATCTCTACGATGCCGCGGTAAACACCTTTGCAAAGAGTGAAAGCATCGATTATTTAAAAACCACCCTGGAAGCGGGCTTAGCCACTTATGGCTATCATCATTTAATGGGGAATATTTCGGGCAATCAAGACCGTGGTCGCTTTATTTCTTACGCTAGTGGAGATGTCTCATTTGAGGAAGATGCTAAACTGGCGGGCTGGGAGCGAGTGATACCGAAAGGCAATGCGCAAGGTTATAAACGACTTGCCCTTCTACATGCCTTTAACTACAGCGTACCTGGCATTCCATGTATATACTATGGCGACGAAATTGGATTACCGGGAGCGAATGATCCGGATAACCGTCGCATGATGTATTTCGAGAATTGGGATGAAAAAGAGCAACTGCTTTTTAATCAGGTTAAAGAATTGAATGAATTGCGTCAAAATCACCTTGCACTCCTTTATGGCAGCACGCAGGTATTTGTAGAAGGCCCCTTACTCTACATTCGTCGTGATTACTTTAACCAATCCGTTCTCACCATTTTTAACCTATCCAATGAAAACCAAGAGGTAAAGGCTGAATTTACCTCTGAATTTACCCGAGTTTTAAATAAAGTTAGAAATGGTCAGGTCCAAGACAATCTGGAGCGTACGGGACCTGCGCCAATCAAACCCCTATCCTACCAAATACTAGCCAACTACTAATTGAACATCATGAAGAAGATTAGCAACATTTTACTTGCATCGAGCTTAGCCCTTGCCTGCCAAAACCAAGGAAGCACAGCCGACGCCAAAGAAACAAACCCCGACAGCACTAAAACTGAAATTACAAAGACAGAGCCTCAAGATTGGCTAAAAGGAGCAAATATCTACGAAGTAAATATTCGCCAATACACCCCCGAAGGAACCATTAACGCCTTTAGTGCGCATTTAGATCGCCTTCAGGAAATGGGTGTAAAAATTCTATGGATCATGCCTATACAGCCTATTGGTGAGAAAAATCGCAAAGGAAGTTTGGGCAGCTATTATTCCATTAGTGATTATACTGCTGTTAATCCAAATTTTGGAACTCTCGAGGATTTCAAAACGATGGTAGATATGGCTCATGAAAGAGGCATGAAGGTGATTCTTGATTGGGTAGCTAATCATACGGCCTTTGACCATCATTGGGCTTCGGAACACCCCGATTGGTACAACCGTAACGAAGAAGGAGAAATCATTGCTCCGGTCGAAGACTGGAGTGATGTAGCCGATCTTAATTACGACAATATGGACATGCGGGAGGCGATGCGAGAAGCGATGGCTTTCTGGTTAAAAGAAGCGAATATCGATGGCTTCCGTTGCGATGTAGCCATGATGGTACCCATGGATTTTTGGGACAAAACCCGCGAATACCTCGACTCTATTAAACCCGTATTTATGCTAGCAGAGGCCGAAGGGGGTGAGTTCCATGCAAAGGCCTTTGACATGACTTACGGCTGGGAACCCCATCATATCATGAATGGTATGGAAAAAGGGGAGAGAAAGTTCTGGGATATGGTTACGTACATCCGCGAGTCGGAAGAAAAGTACCCCGATCACGCGATGCGTATGTTCTTTACTACCAACCATGATGAAAACTCATGGAACGGCACGGTTGCTGAGCGCATGGGCGCTAATGGCAAGAACTACTTTGTTCTATGTACCACCCTCCCTAAATCCATGCCTTTAATTTACGGCGGACAAGAAGCTGGCTTAAATCATCGACTAGCATTCTTTGAAAAAGACACCATCAAATGGAACGATTTGAGCCTACAAGACTTTTACAAAAGCATGTTAACCTTAAAAGCGAATCATCCTTGCTTAACCAATGGAACTAAGCAAGCCGGATTTGAACCCATGGAAACTGGGGATGAAAATGCCCATGCCTTCCGCAGGATAAAAGGAGACAACGAGCTATTGGTTTACGTAAATATGGGAGATAAAGATGTGAGCGTAAACCCTTCCTATACCGAGGGTAAAGAATACGATGGTAGTGGCAGTCAAATCATCCCAGCACACGGACATTTAATTATCAGCACTAAATAGCGCTTATGGGAAAAGCAGTCGAAAAACCAAAGCTCGGTTTAGGTTCGATAATTAACCTAAGTATGGGCTTCTTGGGCATCCAAATGGGCTTTGGCCTACAAAATGGAAATGCCAGTAGGATACTTAGTAATTATGGAGCCGATGTACATGAGTTAAGTTGGTTTTGGATTGTGGCTCCTTTAACCGGTCTTATAGTGCAGCCCATAATTGGCCATATGGGTGATAATACCTGGGGAAAGCTAGGTCGACGAAAGCCTTATTTTCTAATTGGGGCTATCCTTGCATCTCTGGGACTAATCTTTCTGCCTAATGCGAATATTGTGGCCGGGGAAAACATGGCGGCCGCTGATTTTATTGGTATTTCAGCAATTCTTTGGATCGGAATTGGCTTCTTGGCCTTAATGGATGTATCCTTCAATATTTCGATGGAGCCCTTCCGAGCACTAGTTGGAGATATGCTTCCAAAGAGTCAGGGCACCCTTGGTTTTAGTGTTCAAACCATATTGATAGGTTTCGGTGCTATTTTAGGGTCCTTTTTACCTTGGATTTTACACAATTGGTTCGGAGTTGCGAATGTAGCCCCTCAAGGCTCAGTAACCCCTAATGTGGTTTGGTCTTTTTATGTGGGCGCCATTATTTTAATGGCCACCATTCTTTACACCATCGCCACGGTAAAGGAATACCCTCCCGAGCAATTTACAGCTTACCAGGGCATTGAAGAGGATCAGAAAGAGGAGACCAAAGGTTCTGCGATAAGTGAGATTTTTAAAGATGCCTTCGCTATGCCCAAACGGATGAAGCGATTGGGTTTAGTTCAGTTCTTTTCCTGGTTTGCGCTCTTTTCCATGTGGGTTTTCACCACGATAGGGATATCTCAAAACGCTTATCAGGTAGAAGTAGACGAAGCCACCTACCAATTTGCCTTGGAAACCTTAATGAGTCAGCCCCAACCTTCCGAAACCCATGCACGCGAAGATCATCTCAAAATGATTGAAAACTTTCAAAACCGTGAAGCGCGTGAGGGTATGTATTTTGTGAATTCGAGTCAGGCTGCCAAACTTGCGAATAACACTTTTATGGACAATGAGTCCCTTGATGCTATTGCAAGAAATGCCATTTTGGATAATCCAGGCGATTTTAAATCAGCGGCTGAAAATCAATCAGGTTATGTATGGCAAAATGAAGGAGTTTTAGAATACTTACTCTCCAATCGGAATTTCCAATTTGAACAAAGTGTTCGTGCTGCCTACGTTTTTAAATTCATCGATTCCCAACATGCAAAAGGAGGAGATTGGACGGGCGTACTATTTGGAACTTACAATGCCATTGCCACTGTTTTCGCCTTTTTACTCTCCTACATCGCTAAAATCACCAGTAGAAAATTTGTTCACATTCTATCGCTTACGGCGGGTGGAATCGGGCTCATTTCTTTGGTTTTTTTACATACTCCCGAGCATATGCTTTTTTCTATGATTGGAGTTGGAATGGCCTGGGCCAGTATTTTAACAATGCCCTATGCCCTCCTTATCGATAAGCTTCCCTTGGCTAAAATGGGGGTTTACATGGGTATATTTAATTTCTTCATTGTAATTCCACAGATCATTAATGCCCTAATTGGCGGACCCATCGTGCATGCCTTTTTTAACGATTATGCCATATATTACTTAGCCTTTGGTGGCATACTCTTCTTATTGGCAGCTTTATTAACTTTAAGAATTCAAGAGCCTCTATTTGGAGAAGCTAAACTCATTGAAAATTAGAACCGCCTACTAAAGAACATTATAGGTTCAAAAAAAGAGGCCACTCGATTAGAGTGGCCTTTTTCTTTATTCTATAATCCTAGCGACTAAAGATTCGAATAGACATAGGACTCATCATGAGTTTATCCATCGGAGCCTGTTTTCCCGTAAAAATATCATAACCGGTATCCATTATAGACCATACTTCTCGGAAGCGGTTTAAATCGAGCTCGCGACTTTCCTCGGAATTAGTATTCACAACAACCATAACGGTCTCCATCTCACTTTTACGGAAATAAACGTAAAGGTCGTTTTCTGGAATAAAGTGGAGAAAACCGCCATTCGCGATTGCGTCGCTTTGAGCTCGCCATTGCAATAAATTCCTCACATAGCTGCGGATTTCCTTTTCCTCCTTACTCAAACCTTTGTCCTCAAACTTATTCACCTTATCACCTGGAAATCCCCCTGGAAAATCTTCACGTATTACCCCGTGGTTTTCGGTCTCCTTCATTAATATCTCGGTTCCATAATAGGTACAAGGAATGCCTCGCATGGTATATAAAACCCCCAAGGCTACTTTCAATTTATTTAAGTCTTCGTGCAGCTCACCATAAACTCGGGGTTCATCGTGGTTATCTAAAAAAGTCACCAATTTAGATGGGTCCTGATAGAGGTAATCGGCTGCCAATCGGTAATATAATTTACTTGCTCCACCGGTCCAAGAAGTACCTTGTTCTAGACTTTCCTTAAGCGCATAGCGGAATTGAAAATCGGTCACACCATCCAAACCACTTTCATTGGGATTACTAAGGTTACCCCCTGCGAAATAAGATTGAATCTCTGGAAAGTGAACCCAAATCTCACCAAATAGGAAGAAAGTAGGCCTTTCTAATTTAATGCGACGTGCCAGCTCGGCCATAAACTTCTGATCTGGGTAAGCATAGGTGTCAATTCGGAAGGCATCGATACCGTATTCCAAAATCCACCACAAGGAATTCTGAATTAAAAAGCGCGCCACATGCGGATCTTTCTGATTTAGGTCTGGCATATGGTCATCAAACCACCCTTGTTCGAAGCGCTCTTTATCCGCTTTAGAAGCATGTGGGTCCATTAAGGTTACCGCCCTAAAATTACTGCGTTTATCCCGCCATTTGAAATGGAAGAAATTACTATCCGGTGGATCTAGATGAAAAAGATGCTGCGAACCGACGTGATTGTAAACTACATCCATTATCACTTTCATCCCCTTTTCGTGAGAGCGATTCACATAATCTTGGTATAGCGCATTACTACCAAACCTAGGGTCGATACGATAATGATCGGTAATGGCATAACCGTGATAGCTTTCTTTAAACTCATTGTTCTCCAATAAAGGAGAAGACCAAGTAGCCGTAAAGCCCAGGTCATGAATATAATCCAAGTGGTCAATAATCCCTTGCAAGTCTCCTCCATGGCGACCAAAAGGATATTCCCTCCCATGTTTCTTTTCATTAAACCCTTTTAGTTCATCATTCTCATTATCACCATTCGCAAAACGATCAGGAGTAATCAAATACAAAGCGTCACTCTGATCTAATGGCTGGGGTATATAGTCTTTGGGGTTCTTTAGTTGATAATTAATCCGCTCAGTTCCCACTACTAACTCAATGCTATTGGAAGAAGCCTCGGCTAAATCAAGGTAGAGATAAGCGTATTTAGAATTAGGAGCCAGTTCCGATTTAAGAACCTCTACCCCTTCACCTTTCACGAGACGAGGCTCTTGCTTAAAACCTTTTGGCTGATAGATTATCAACTCCAGTTTGGTTTCCTTCAGACCTTTAAACCAATGTGGAGGAAATACCTGGCTTTGGGCCTGGGCTTGGTATAGAAAGCTAACTAAAAGTAATAGGCCGAGTAGCCTTTGTTGGGCATAACGCATATTTAGTATCATTTTAACTTAGAGGCAATATTAAGTTTTAATAGGATTTTTTCGTTAATTTGTGTTATAAATGTAATTATTACACTTACTAAATTGGAACTTTAAATTTTTAGTTATGAAAAAAATCTACACGCTTGCATTGGCAATGCTGATGTCTGGAGGTATCGCGTGGGCCCAAAGTAGTGTTACCTTTCAGGTAGACATGACAGGGCAAACCGTTAATGCTAATGGGGTGCACATTGCAGGTGATTTCCAGCAGGCTGCTGGTGCAACCGGCAATTGGGACCCTGCTGCTACTGCTCTTTCCCAAGTTGGAACGAGTAACATTTATGCCGTTACGGTTAACATTCCCAATGGGAAGTACGAGTACAAATTTATCAATGGTAACGCTTGGGGAGACGACGAAGGCGTTCCTGCTGCTTCTCAAGTAAGTGCTGGTATTGGCCTTGGTGGTGGAAACAGCAACCGTTGGGTACAAGTAGCTGGTAACGATACTCTACCTGCTGTACTTTTTGGAGGTGCAGCTCCTGCAGGTCACTCGGCTGTTTCAATGATTCTTGACATGGGATTAGAAACCAACATGGATACTGTAAGTATTGCAGGTGACTTCCAAGGTTGGTCTCCTGGAACAACTCAATTGTACGACATCTTAGCAGATAGCATGTACCGCTACATCGCTTACATCCCAACCAATGACACCATGAACTTTAAGTTCTTAAATGGTGCCGCTTGGGGTACGGATGAAAGTGTACCATCTGCTTGTGCCGTTAACAACAACCGTCAGTTAATCGTTAGCGCGGATACTGTATTTGGTCCTCTTTGCTACGCGCAGTGTGGCCCATGTTTTATCCCCGATACATTTGACTTAACCTTACAGGTAGACATGAGCGGCGCTTTATGTGACTTTGACCCTGCGACTGACTCCGTTGATATCGCTGGCCCATTTAATGGCTGGAGCGGTGGCGACTACATGGCTGACCCCGATGGAGATTTAGTTTATGAAATTACCGTTCGCGCGGTTGCACCAGAATTCCAGTACAAAGCCCGAATCATTTCAGGTGGTAATGCAAACTGGGAGCCAGGAAACAACAATGTGGTAAACTTCTCAGGCGACACCACTATTGCGGTACGTTGTTTCGGATTGGCTAGTGGTGCTTGTAGTCCATTACCTCCTCCCGCCGATGTTACTTTCCAAGTGGATATGACCAATGGTCCTTCTAGCTTTGTGAAAGTATTCTTAATTGGAAACTTTACCAATCCACAATGGCAAGGTGGTGCTATCGAATTAACTGCTTCATCCACCCAGCCCGGTGTTTTCGAAACTACTGTAACCCAACTTTGTCCAGGTCGTATTGCTTTTAAATACATGATTGAAGACGGAAGTGGAAATCAAGTAGAAGAAAGCTTTACCAGTGCTCAAGACACCAGCTGTTTAGAGCCTAGTGGCACCGGAGACTTTAACCGTTTCTTAGAGCGTACTTCAGGAAATGCAGTTACTGTTTCTGCACCTTGGGAACTTTGTTCTACCATTGGCGTGGCGGAAGAAATGGCAGCCGAATTTAAAGTATATCCAAACCCATTCTCAGGATCAACTAACATTAACTTACCTGAAGGTAAATTCCAGGTATCGGTTTACAATGTAACCGGAACCCTAGTAAGTGAAATGACCGATGTAGAAGGTGCGGTTGAATGGAATGCCTCTAATCTTAAAGCAGGCGTTTACTTAATCAATGTTCGCAATGCTGAAGGATTTAGCGCTACTGAAAAAGTGATTGTAAAATAAGCTAAAGCTTAAAAATTATAGAGCCCCGACTTCTAGTTGAAGTCGGGGTTTTTTTTTGCCGCATTGGGCTTATTGATGTCGGGACAAAAAAAATCCCGAAAACCTATGCAAGGTATTCGGGACTTAAAATTATAGCAGAAGATTTAGCAGTACTCGTCGAAAGCTTGAGTTAAATTATCAGCAATCATCTGAGCTGGGCGACCTTCGATATGATGTCTTTCGATCATATGAACCAATTGTCCATCTTTAAATAAGGCAATACTGGGTGATGAAGGTGGGAATGGCGCCATCATCGCGCGAGCAGTATTCACCGCCTCAACATCATTTCCAGCGAAAGCGGTAATCATACGGACTGGCTTCTTAGAGTGTTGTACTGCCATTTTAACCGCTGGACGGGCATTGGCTGCTGCACAACCACAAACAGAGTTAATTACCACTAAAGTGGTACCCTCTCCATTGATCGCATTTTCTACTTCTTCTTTGCTCTTTGTTTCTACGATACCTACCTCTGTAAGATCAGCACGCATGGGAGCTATTATATCTTCGGGATACATGACTTTATATTTTATTTAGGTTACAAAATTACAAACAAAAAAGCCGGTTAACCTAACGGCAACCGGCTCTATAAGTTTCCTTTATAACTTAGATAAACAAGTGCAAATTTTGAGGAGAGCGCTCGCGGGCAAACTCTTCAACCGCCTTAGCAAGCATCTCTTTCTTACGCTTACTTAATATGGTGATGGAAAAACTTTGATCCACCTCTTGTCCCTTCGCATTCAAGTAGCGTATCACTAGCTTATCTCGAATTCCAGAAAGGTCCAAACTTAAATTCGTAATATTCATTTTGGGAACATTAAGCGTTCTTCCAAAAAGGGAACTCAGCGCCAAGTGAGATCTGATTTTTATATAATCACTTTTTGCATCAAAAGTGAACATGGGATAACCAACATAAGAGTAGAATAATGCAACAGAGGCGATTATCAAACCACTTACATAGCCATTCACTTTAACACCCCCGAAAAACTCGGGAATAAAGAGTAAAATTAAATCTGCAATCACCAGCGTCAACAAAGCTATTGGAGCATATTGCAGCGTTTTACGGATTTGTAAATTGGTAATAGTCATTTTAGTGGGGATATTATGTACGCATAATATACAAAATTTTACCGAAATGGTTCTCAAGCACTTAGCTCAACGCTTTGTTTTAAAGAAATCTTTCAATAAACTACTACTTTCATTACGCAAAACTCCACCAACTAGTTGGGTTTTAGGATGTAATTTTGAACCGCTCCTTAAAAAACCGCGCTTTTCATCCTCGGCCGCATAAACCACTTTTGAAATCTGAGACCAGAATAAGGCCCCAGCGCACATATTACAAGGTTCTAAGGTCACATAGAGCGTGCAGTCACGAAGGTATTTTCCGCCTAAGTAATTGGCCGCAGCTGTGATGGCCAGCATTTCCGCATGAGCCGTCACATCATTGAGTCGCTCGGTTTGATTATGCCCTCTACCAATGATACGATCTTTGCTGACCACAACGGCACCAACCGGAATTTCATCCTCTTCAAAAGCCTGATGAGCCTCCTCCAAGGCTTGTCGCATAAAATATTCGTCGTCGTACGCTTTAATCATAGAGCAAATCTTCGTGGAAAGGCTAAATTCTAGTGGTAAAAATAGACAAGCCTTAGGCGATATTGTAATTTTGCCGGCTAAAATCATTGGAATGTATCGTTCACATACTTGCGGAGCTTTAAGAATTGAAAATCTCGGAGAAAAAGTGAAACTCAGCGGTTGGGTGCAAAGAGTGCGCAACTTAGGAGGTATGACTTTTATTGACCTTAGGGATCGCTATGGTGTAAGTCAGCTAGCCTTTAATGATGGTTGGAGCGAAGACTTATTGGACCAAGCCCGCAAATTAGGCCGAGAATTCGTGATTAGCATTGAGGGAGAAGTTTTGGAACGTGAAAGTAAGAACCCACAAATGCTTACTGGTGACATTGAAATAAAAGTAGAGTCACTTCAAGTATTAAATGCCGCTAAAACCCCACCTTTTACCATTGAAAACGAAACCGATGGTGGTGAAGAACTTCGTATGAAATACCGCTACTTGGATTTGCGCAGGGAACCGGTTAAAAATAACCTTATCCTTAGACACCAAGTAGCACAAGCGGTTCGCGCTTTCCTCAATCAAGAAGACTTTTTGGAGATTGAAACTCCCTATTTAATTAAATCTACCCCCGAAGGAGCAAGAGACTTTGTGGTACCTTCTCGGATGAACCAAGGGCAATTTTACGCCCTACCCCAGTCGCCCCAAACCTTTAAGCAGTTGCTAATGGTTTCGGGTTACGACCGTTATTACCAAATCGTGCGTTGTTTTCGTGATGAAGATTTACGGGCCGACCGCCAACCGGAATTTACTCAGATAGATTGCGAAATGGCTTTCGTTGAGCAAGAAGACGTGCTGCAAAAGTTTGAAGGCTTAGTAAAGCATTTGCTGAAGGAAATAAAAGGTGTTGAAATTGACTCAGTTCCTCGCATGACCTATGCGGAAGCGATGCGCCGCTATGGCAACGATAAACCAGATATCCGCTTTGGAATGGAGTTCCTTGAGCTCAATGAACTAGTCCAAAACAAAGGCTTCAAAGTTTTTGATGATTCCGAATTAGTTGTGGCCATTTCCGTTCCAGGCTGCGCAGATTACAGCCGTAAGCAATTGGATGCACTCACAAATTGGGTGAAACGTCCCCAAATCGGAATGAATGGCTTGATTTATTCCAAATACAATGAGGATGGTACTTACAAATCTTCTGTAGACAAATTCTTTGACGCTGAGGCGCAGGCCGAGTGGCATAATGCGGTTGGAAGCAATACTGGAGATCTCATTTTAATTTTAGCGGGAAATGCTTCCAAAGCACGCAAAGCCATGAGTGAACTTAGGTTGCATATGGCCGAAGAACTTGGGCTTCGTAAACCTGATGAATACGCGCCTTTATGGGTTGTTGATTTCCCGCTTTTGGAATGGGATGAAGAAAGTGGGCGCTATCACGCCATGCACCACCCCTTTACCTCTCCTAAACCAGAAGATATCCCTTTGCTTTCCACAGAACCTGGAAAAGTGCGGGCCAATGCCTACGATATGGTTCTTAATGGTAATGAGATTGGTGGTGGTTCGATTCGTATCCATGACCGTAACTTGCAAAGTCAAATGTTCGATCTTTTAGGCTTTTCTACTGAAGAAGCTAAAGCGCAATTCGGCTTCCTTATGGACGCCTTCGAATACGGTGCGCCACCTCATGGTGGTATTGCCTTTGGCTTTGATCGGCTTACCGCCTTATTGGGCGGCTCGGAAACAATCCGTGACTTTATTGCCTTCCCTAAAAACAACGCCGGTCGCGATTTAATGATTAATTCTCCCGCACCGGTAGACAACAACCAGCTGGAAGAGTTAGGAATAGACCTTCGGCCCGAAGCTTAATGGCAAAAAAGCCCGAAAGCCTATTGGCTAAGTTTCTTTTTTGGCGAGCACGAAACATCTCGCAAGATCGCTTTGTGCTTATTCTTAGCTTAGTCGTCGGACTTATTTCTGGTTTGGTTGCAGTGATTCTGAAAAACACCACGCACTTTATTCAGAGTTTGGTGCGATCCGATTTCCTCAACCAATATTTTAACGTCTACTATTTCGCCTTTCCCATTATAGGAATTGGCCTTACACTTCTAATAAAGCACTGGATAAAAGGACCGGTTGGAGAAGGTATTCCTTCTACCTTATTTTCGATTTCCCGACGGAGCGGTTTTTTAAAGTCGTACAAAATGTACGCCTCTGTTGTTACTTCAGCTTTCACCGTTGGCTTTGGTGGCTCGGTCGGACTGGAAGGACCTACCGTTAGTACAGGATCAGCTATTGGTTCGAACCTGGGAAGGATGATGCATTTAAATTTCCGACAGCGCATTCTGATGATAGGATGTGCAACGGCTGGCGCAATAGCTTCCATCTTTAATGCGCCCATTGCCGCAATCATTTTTACCATTGAAATATTTAGCCTTGATCTTACCCTTGCCTCCCTCGTACCGCTGCTAATCGCGTCCGTGTCAGGAGCAGTGATGTCTATTTTCATTGAAGGAAATGATCATTTATTTCATTATTCATCATTGGATCCCTTTGCAGTTAGCCATTTACCTTGGTATGCGATTTTAGGAGTTCTTACCGCTTTAGTATCGGTCTACTTCAATAAAGTGTATTTCTATTTCGATGCATTCTTTACTGGAATCGAATCCAAATGGAAAAAGTTGCTCTTAGGTGGCGTTTCGTTGGGCGCCATTATTTGGTTAGTACCTCCACTTTATGGGGAAGGCTATGAAACAATCAATGCCCTTCTCAATGGACAGGCCTTCTCCATAGTCCAACAAAGCCTTATTATGGATTGGTTTGATGGTCCTTATGTGGTTATTGGCCTCTTACTCGGCCTGGTCTTTGTTAAAATATTAGCGGCTGTCTTCACCATGGGGGCAGGCGGAGTAGGCGGCATTTTCGCCCCTTCTTTATTTGTTGGTTCTTCCTTAGGCTTTGTTTTTGCCTATGCTCTAAGCACTTGGGGCGTGGTTCAAATCAACACGACTAATTTTGCCTTGGTCGGTATGGCTGGATTAATGGCTGGTGTGCTACATGCGCCACTAACAGCAATATTTATGATTGCTGAAATCACAGCTGGCTATAACCTATTTCTACCCCTGATGGTGGTTTCGGCTATCTCCTATTTAGTGACCAAAAACCTTATGCCTTACTCCATCTACAACATGCAGCTGGCCAAGCGAGGCGACCTTATTACGCATAATAAAGACCAAGCTATTCTAACGCTTTTAAAGTTGGATAAGGTTATCGAGAAAGATTTTAAACAGATCTCACCCGAGATGAACTTAGGCGAATTAGTGCAGGTGGTAAGCACCTCACAAAGAAACTTATTCCCCGTTTTGGATGAATCTAAAAAGCTTGTTGGAGTGCTTACTCTAGATGATTTCAGAGGCATCATGTTTGAACAAGAGCGCTATGAAAACACCTTTGTCTCAGAGTTAATGAATCTTCCTCCAGCGGTTATCCAAGTAAATGAAAGTATGAGCTCCGTTATGAAGAAGTTCCAATCTTCGGGAGCTTGGAACCTACCGGTAGTTGAAAAAGGTGAATACCGTGGATTTGTAAGTAAATCGAAGTTGTTTTCTGTTTACCGTCGGAAACTGATGGAATTCTCTTAATCCAAAATAACGCGCAGCTGTAACTGCGGATAAATCATCCAATCGTATTCCATCCAGCCAACGCCAGTGTAAATCTCATTAGATGCGCGCAGGCCTGCCCGAATTAGAAAAAGTTGGATGGACTGTAATTTAGATCCAAGTCCCATCTTACTAAGTGAAGAAAACGCGCCTCCTGCTGAACATCAAAAGGAGCAGGACTACTTTCTGCTGCCGCTCCGTAATCGTGAAAATTCAAGAAACGGTAATTCATTTCCGAACTTAATAGCCAATGAGGAGACCACCGATAATTAGTCTGGAGCTGTAAATCCAGCCCTCTCGCTTTTGAATAATGTCCCCCGTACCGAGGAATAAATAAGTTGGTGCCCACAAGAATTTCGTTTCCCTCATAGCGGGAGAATTCCCCACCTCGAAAAAAAGCCCTAAGCCCCGGGAAAATGCTCCATTGATTATTCAGATGCTTCTCCAAACGGAGTCCGAGGTACAATTCATTTTGACCCTGGAGGCTATGCCCTTTAAGGTTAGACTTAAATGGTGAGTACAGTCCCCCTCCCATTATAACTAAGGAAGAAAAGTACCGCTTACTTATAGGTAAAGCGCCTCTGGTGTTGATATTGAATTTCTGAAAAAGGGCCCGCCTCCGGCATAAAGGTGTCTTCCAAATAGGGATTCGCCGCCCAGGCAAGCCTGCAAAACAAGGCGTTTTGTTCGTCGGCTATTTGAAAGCTGGCTCCAAAAGCAAAACGGTCGTAAAATAGATTTGTCTGACTTACATCAAAGGCCAAGGCTCCATCTATTTGGACATAGTCGTAAAATTTTGTGGGATTTAAATAATCCTCCAAACGGGGCTCATCTTGAGCAATAATTAAAGCGGGGAGTGTACAAAGTAGGGACAAGAAGCGAAAAAGCATAGGCCATCAGTTTCTAGAACAAACCTAATCAAGTTCATTGGCGTTACCTATACATACCGATAAATAGTTTTCAAACACTATTTTAGCAAACCCTAAATTTTGGACTACATGATAAAGACTACCCTTGGACGGGCACTAGCTGCGAGTATCGCACTAGCCTCAATGTGGATGGCTTGGACTTTCTTCCAAGAAACAACTTCAAATTTTAAGAACTCTAGCGAGGGTGAGTGGGCTCTTTCTTCGGATTACCACACTAAATCGGAGGAGCTTTCGAAAACAGAAACTCCAGATCCGGCTTGGGCCCAAAATTTCGAACTCACAAAAAATCCAGACTTAGGATACCCAACTCCCGAGAAACTGATTGAAGCACGGAACCGAATTGAGGCTTCTCATCGCTTGATTCATCAAAAAAATGCTGGCATTTTAGACACCAACCTACCCACTTTAGTTTGGGAGGAGCGTGGGCCCTACAATGTTGGAGGGCGCACCCGAACACTCATGTACGACCCTAATGACCCTACTTCCAAGAAAGTGTGGGCCGGCGCTGTTGGCGGCGGATTATGGTACAATACAGACATTGGTAACACGGCGAATCCCTGGGTACCCGTAAATGATTTTTGGCAAACCCTATCGGTTAACTGTATGGCTTATGACCCCACGAACACCCAGGTATTTTATGTGGGTACAGGGGAACATTATGGCCAAGGTTATTCTGGCTCTCGTGGGCAAGGAATTTTTAAAACAACAGATGGTGGAAACACTTGGACACAATTATCTTCTAGCCTAAGCTTCGATCACATACGCGATATTGTGGTACGTGATGAAAATGGTCTTGGGGTAGTTTATGTGGGTGTTCGAGAACAAAATTACGAGGGCTTTTCAGCGGATGACGAAGGCCTATTTAGATCCACGGATGGGGGCCAGAGCTTCGTACAGGTCATGGATACGATTCCTGGCACCAGCACTCGCTGGGCGGTATCCGATTTGGAAATAGGTGCAGATAATCGTCTTTGGGTAGGAACGGCCATTGAAATAGACGGCTCGAGAACTAATAATGATGGCGGTGGAGATATCCTTTACAGCGACGATGGCCTAAATTTCACCGTAAGCCGGAATACGAATGGGGGAAGAGTTGAAGTGGCTTGTGCTCCTTCAGACCCAGCGGTGCTTTATGCCTTGATTGAACGAAATGGTGGGGTAGATAAAATTTTAAGATCCTTGGATACGGGAGCCACTTGGCAAAGCATGCCTGAGCCTGCAGATGATGACCCCGGCATCCCTAATGGTGATTTTAGTCGTGGCCAAGCTTGGTATGACCTAATTGCCCAAGTAGACCCTAACGACCCTTATACCTTGGTTGTAGGTGGTATCGACCTTTTCCGCAGCACTGATTCTGCGAATACATGGACTCAGTTATCACATTGGTACGGCGGCTTTGGACATCCCTATGTGCATGCCGACCAGCACCAGCTTATTTACAAGCCCGGATCATCTACCGAAATTCTAAGCGGTAGTGATGGAGGTGTGAGTATTTCCACCAATTTCACAGCAGCTAATCCATCTTGGATAGAGCACAACGATGCTTATACTACTACTCAGTTTTACGCGGGCGCTATTAATCCAAATGCCGGATCAGACATAATGTTTGCTGGCGCTCAGGACAACGGTACCCAAAGGGTTAATGGTCCAGGCAATAGCGCAGCCATTAGGGTTACTGGTGGTGACGGGGCCTTTTGTTTTGTAGATGAAGTAAACCCTAACATTGTTATCACTAGCTTTCAGCTAGGCCGCTACAACATATCCTTTGATGGCGGGAACAATTTCTCCTTCCTCACTGATTTGGCTGGTCCCTTTATCGCTCCTGCAGATTATGATTCGGATCTAGGCATTTTGTATTCGAGTAAAGGTTTTAACGAAGTACATCGCGCCAAAAACCTTACTAGTAGTACGGTTACCCGTGAAGTAATTAGCCTTCGGGGTATCTCCGCACGCTTTAACAGCACCCCAACCCATTTACGGGTATCACCCTACTCTGACACGGCTTCTACCCTTTGGGTAGGCGGAGGAAATGCGCGCTTAGTTCGAGTAGACTCTGCAGATTCTCAAGGCAATGAAATCATTACCAATATTTCTGGAACGAACTTCCCTACCGCTGCGGCGGTAAGTTGTGTAGAAGTGGGGCGTAATGAAGACGAGCTAGCCGTTACTTTCTCAAATTATGGTGTGAATTCAGTGTATTATACAAACGACGGTGGTCAAACTTGGGAAAATAAGGAAGGAGACTTACCCGATATGCCGGTACGATGGGCACTCTTCAATCCCAGAGATTACAATAATGTGCTTTTGGCAACCGAATTAGGAGTTTGGGAGACCCGTAACTTTATGGACTCCATTCCAAACTGGGTGCCTTCTAACAATGGTATGCCCAATGTGCGCGTAGATATGCTTCAACTGCGACAGAGTGACTACACCATTATGGCCTCTACTCATGGTCGAGGAATGTTTACGGCTCAGTTTAAAGGGGGTATTGGTTTGGAAGAAAACCAAATTGTTTCCAATGCTCGTGACTTCCGCATCTTTCCAAATCCAATTAAAAATCAATTCCAGATAGATTTTGAAGAAGAAGGAATCTGGGAACTTAACTTATACGACCTAAGCGGAAAACTACGCTTTCAAGATCGTTGGAATGCGAAAGACCCTGATAAGATATTCCGCCCGCTCAGTTTAGAGCCCGGAACCTATATTGCGCACCTCCGAAAAGGCAGCAACTACAGAAGAGTTAAAATTCAAGTACGATAATTAAAGGCCCCAAAAAGGGGCCTTTATCAATTAAATATCTAGGTCTTTTAAGCCTCAACCGCTAGGTTGTTAAAGAGGCTTTTGAAGAGTTCCGCTCCATCCGTATTTCCCAAATTGGCATCAGCAGCTCGTTCTGGGTGTGGCATCATGCCAAATACATTTTTGCCGGCATTACATACCCCAGCGATGTTTTGTACCGCACCATTGAAATTAGCAGCTTCTGTAACTTCCGCACTCGCATCGCAGTAACGGAAAATAATCTGATCATTCGCTTGAAGCTGTGCTATGGTTTCGTCGTCAGCATAGTAATTACCTTCTCCATGGGCAACAGGAATCTTGTAAGCTTTTGCCTCATCTAAATCTGCACTAATAGCCGCCGTTTTGGAACTTGGTTTTAAGTAAACGTTCTTGCAAATAAAGGTGTGACTTAAATTATGCTGAAGCGTTCCTGGTAGCAAACCGCTTTCACAAAGCACCTGGAAACCGTTACAAACGCCTAAAACATAGCCTCCATTATTGGCAAATTCGATAACCTTTTCCATAATAGGCGAAAAGCGAGCAATGGCGCCCGAACGCAAGTAATCTCCATAGGAAAAACCGCCAGGTAGAACTACCATATCTACGCCTTGTAAATCCGTGTCTTTGTGCCACAGGTCAACCACTTCATGATTCATAGACCCTAAAGTGTAGATCATATCTTGATCACAATTACTGCCAGGGAATACCACAACGCCAATTTTCATAATACCAAATTTGAGTGGCAAAAGTACAAAGGTTTAAAAGAATGCATCCATGCTAAACCACAAATAGTTGAGCTTAAAATGGCGGCTACTGTGATTCTATAAACTCCAAGGCTTTTTGATCCGCATAGGTCCAAGATGGCCAATCGAATGCAGACTGTTTTTCTAGGTATCGTTCCATTCTTTTTTGAAGCCTTTCCTGGAAGTCCCCTAAGCTCGTAACTGAAATCCAAACTTCTTGATTCCCTTTATGGGCTTCTATTTGTTGCTCAACTCGATCAAAATGTTCTACTAGTTGAGGGTAAACCCGAGGGTTCATATAGAGGTAATTGTCGACATCTATTTCATTGATGCGGCCATGATCTAAATTGTATTTTAAAACCCAAGCATCCCAATTCACCAGGCTTGCCATTCCAAACAACAGACCTATATATAGGCTAGTCCAGCGTACCGTAAAAGCCGCATTTCGAGCAGTTCTAATCTTGATGAAAAGTAGTACCAAAACAAAGAGCACCACACTTAAAAATGCCAACACCAAAAGGCGTCCATTTGCCAAACCGTGAAAGTCGATATAGTAGAAAGAACGCAAAAAAACAGAAATTCCAAGTATGCAATTTTGAAGGACCCAGAGCTGGGCCATTGCCAAGAAAAAACGATTCTTCGGATAGAAATTCAAATTGCCTCTTAAAAAGTAAAAGCTTAGCCCAATAGCCAATAGTATAGATACAAAAAGCGCCCAAACGCCCTCGTGTAAAAACTCTTTAAGACTAAATCCCTGGGGCATGGCAAAGCCGAACCAAAAGCTTTGAATGTCGATAATATTTACCAATAAAATAAGCGCATTCAAAGACACGAAGACCATCAAACCTAAGCGATACTCTCGCTTTAAAGCCAAAGGCTTAAAGAATCGCTTAAGCCTGTGCACTTTACGAGTTAAGAAGTTATTTGGATCTAATAACCAATAGAACTCTTTCTCTTGTAGAAAAGCAATTCGCAATACCATTAAACCCAAGAACATAAAAAATAGCCAAGCCAAGTCGTAATCTGGGAGATGGCGAATAATCCAATCTACAAAGGCCTGGCTCCACTCCTTAAAAACGGGATTACCTTCTCTAAATAAAGCGGTAAAAACAATGATTAAAAGAATCGGTACAAAGGCTAGACTGAAGTAAGAAATGAGTTTTTTAAACGATGCAGGTGACTTTAATAGGGGCGCAGCAAACACAGGTTGCTGAAACTGAAAGGGCCTTAAGACTGCATTAACACCATGCTCAAAGGGACTTAGTTTAGGGCGGTAATGGAAGCTTAAATACGTTAAGTTGACAATGAGCCAGGCAAATTGGGCAATAATACTGTGGCAAATAATTAAACCAAAACCTGAAGAAAGAAGCCCAAATAAATAAGGCCATTCTTGCTTGATATGAAGGCCTGATTGGGAGTCGAACTTAGCATAAGCTTGAAGTAAAAGGCCAAATAAAATAACATTGATTCCCAATTGCTGCTTCCAAAAAAGAAAGTGAAAGCCTAACCAGAAGGCAAAAAATACCGCGTTCCTCATCCGATAAAGTTTAGAGAGAAACGCGGTTATAGGTAATATTATTTCCTTGGCCCCGAGGGGCTTTCCAAAATGCTATACCCTCTTAATAGAGCAACCAATCTCACGGGTATCCGCAGGATCAATTTTGGCACCTTTAGCTAAGGATTTCAATGCATTTTGTAAATACTCGTCTTCAGCCTGCTTCGACTTGTTTTCATACTTATCGTTGATACTTCCGCGGTAAACCAATTCCATGTCGGCATTAAAGAGATAGACATGTGGTGTGGTTCGAGCTCCAAAAGCGTTAGCCAGTTCATTATTTTCATCAATCACATAAGGCATTTCATAACCCGCTTCCTTCGCATGCTTTTGCATTTCGGCCATTGAGTCATCGCCCTCACGCTTCTTCTCATTGCTATTAACCAAGACCATCCCAATATTCATCTTGTCGGTCATTTCCTTTAAAACAGGGTACTGATCCTCCCAACCCAAAACAAAAGGACAGGTATTGCATGAAAAAATAACCAGTAAGCCATTCTCCTGATTTAAATCTTTTAAAGAGAAAGTCTTTCCAGAGATATCCATCATCGCTCGATCTGCCATAGGTGCCTTCGCCCCTAGGCTTAGCATGGGCTTGTCCTTCTTAAATGCGCCAGTGGTAAATAATAAGGCTAAGGATAAGCCTAAAAGTTTTAGAGTCTTCATTTCTTTTGGTGTTTAGAAGTGAAAACTACAAAATTGATTGTATTGTTCTAAAGACGTACCCGAATACCCGGACCCACGAGAAAAAAGGTTTTCTTCTGTTTTAGGAGGTACCCATAACCTACAAAAAGTGGAAAACTCAACCGGTTTTCACTGGAAGTTGGGTAAAGCGAACCTAAAACCACTAAGCCTAAATCGCGATTGGTGCTGTTCTCCGAAAAATTAAAAGCATCTAAAGCAATAAAACCTGCGCCGAACTTAAAAGGCCTAAGCTTGGCAACCTTATTAGGATGGTAAAAGCTCATTTGGGCCATCATGGCAAAAGAAATACCACCGAAATTGCTAAAATCGTTCTCCCCTGACTTCAAAATCAACAATCCTGCTGGAAAGGATACATCGATATCGTAGTTGATCTTTCGTGAAAGGTAAATCTTAACCTTCTTGGTAAAACCATCATCTTCATACTTATCGCGTAAATGGCTAAACTCGAGATCAATTGTGGACCATTCTTTTAAGTTAGAGGTCTTGTTATTAATGTAGTCGTTTAAGTTGATGTCTTCTAAACGACAAGTCTTGGTGTCGTAATAGGTAAACCTAGGGGAATCATCATCCGGACATATCAGCACATTATCGAACTGATACAGCTCCACTAAACTACCGGTCTTATTGCTGATCTTAACCTTTATACTCAAGTACTGCTTGCCGTAGAGTTCGTTTTGGCGATCCAATTTCTTGGGATCAAAATCGATCACTACATCCGACAAGGTTTTCTCATAATAGATAGGACGGTCAATTTTATCCAGTTGATAACGTTTTAAACCCAAAGCCAGGTCTATAAAGTCAAAGGGTTTCGGTCTTTGATACTCCCTTACCCGTAAACTTTTGCCTAAACTATTTCCATTGTTAAATATTTCGATACTTCGGGTGCCGATATTCATAGGAACCTCCAATCGGAAATACGCCATGCTTTCATTTCGCACTAAGCTATCACCCTCCAAAATAGCAGCGCCATAAAAACTAAAATCGCCTTTATGTAATCCTTGACCTTCGAGTCGAACATTCAGTCGTTCACCGGGAAAAACGGTATTCCCCGCTTCCCAGTTTTTCCCTTCACGCTGAAGGAAAATAGACTCAATCTTTGTTTGTGGACTTAAATTAAAATTGGATATAAATCGAGCGCGGTCCCCATCCTTTAAATAAAGATAACCCTCCGTTTTCCGATGATAAGAGTAAGGGCGCAATAAGCACAAAACCCGGTTGTTGTTTAGCTTCGATTTCGTGAATAATTCAGCAATAAGCGGTCCTCCAGGGTCTTCCTGATTTTCAATCCTGTAAGTCTTGGTCATCTGTAAAAAAGGATGATCATCAATCTGAACCTCAATGGCTTTAGTGCTGCCCTCTACATAGGTAAACTCTTGTTCGTTTAAACTTAGAAATGCCAAACGGCCTGTTTTCACCCGAAAATCGGCTTTAAGTGGCTCCATATCATAGGTCAGGAGTCGACCATCCCAACGTGGGCTCTTTAATCGCAAGGGTATTTCCAACTTTTGCTGGCCACGTTCTTTGGGCATTAAATGCAACTGCACTCGATTACCACGGTAGCTAAAGCGATAATGAATTGGACCGTTTTTAACCCAATTAAGATTGAGGTCCAGTTTTTCCGAATGCTTGGATGGTAATTCAAATACCTTTTCTTCACCCAAGAATAGCTCGTCTTCTTTTGGACTGAAGTCTAGATAGCTTTCTGCATAAGCCAACAAGGGTATAGCCTTGGCATTGGCTTTTTCAGGATGCCTCAGGATTAATCGTGGAAAGGCATTTTTGTGCAGATCTTGAAACTGTAATTTATACTCCTTAAAGTCGTCGGTCAGCAAGCTGTCTTTAATTTGATAGCTTTCATCGAAAACCAAATACCATTTAGTCGAAGGAGGTAGCCTCAACAAAGCGCTTGACTGCGGATTGTCATAAGCAAAGGCCAAGCTCTTTTCGCCTCGGAAATGCACACGATCATCTGGCCATTGGTATACCGCGGTATCTACCAATAACTTGAAATCATTCAATTCGATGGTATTCTTTTGCGCGAGCGAAAGCTGTGCGAGTACCAAGAGCATTAAAAGCGACCAATTCTTCATTTTGAAAAAGGCTTGCATTTAGGCCCAAAAATAGAGAATTATAGAGGGATGTTCCCGTGCTTCTTTTTCGGTAAACTATCTACTTTATTTTCAAGCATATCAAAAGCCTTAATAAGCTTCTCACGAGTTTGATCGGGTCGAATCACTTGATCCACGTATCCTCGAGCCGCAGCGCGGTAAGGATTGGCAAAAATCGCCGCATATTCCTCCTCTTTCTCTTTCAGCTTCGCCTCTGGATCAGCCGCCTCTTTAATTTCCTTACGGAAGATGATCTCGGCAGCACCTTTGGCCCCCATCACCGCAATTTCAGCGCTTGGCCATGCAAAGTTCATATCCGCACCGATGTGTTTCGAGTTCATTACATCATAAGCACCGCCATAAGCCTTCCTCGTAATTACTGTAATCCGAGGCACAGTTGCCTCACTAAAGGCATACAATAATTTCGCGCCATTGGTAATAATCGCGTTCCACTCTTGATCGGTTCCAGGTAAGAAACCAGGTACGTCTTCGAAAACGAGAAGTGGAATATTGAAGCTATCACAAAAACGCACAAAACGCGCCCCTTTAGCCGATGA
Source organism: Croceimicrobium sp. (assembly GCA_965658275.1). GTDB lineage: Bacteria > Bacteroidota > Bacteroidia > Flavobacteriales > Schleiferiaceae > Croceimicrobium. The sequence continues at coordinate 519 of CBFHRN010000014.1, read as the reverse complement.
ATTAATATCTAAAACCCCAGCCAAATAAGCCGGCTGATTGGCCACAATTCCAATAGACTTACCCCCTAATCGGGCGAAACCAACCACAATGTTTTGAGCGAAGTCTTTATGTACTTCCAAAAAGCTATCCTGGTCAACCGTTCCATCGATCACTTCACGGATATCGTAAGGTTGGTTAGGGTTATCAGGAATAATAGTGTTGAGTTGACTACGGCTTTCGTCGCCTGGCTCATACGGAATTGCGGGAGCGTCTTCCTCGCAATTTTGAGGGATATACGAAAGCAATTGGCGGAAGCCATTGATCAATGCCATCTCATTGGCATAAGTAAAGTGCGTTACTCCAGATTTGGTACTATGCGCTGAAGCACCGCCCAATTCTTCGGAAGTCACTTCTTCATGAGTGACTGTTTTTACCACATTAGGGCCCGTTACAAACATGTAGGAAGTGTTCTCCACCATGCCAATAAAGTCGGTTAAAGCCGGAGAATAAACTGCCCCACCGGCGCAAGGTCCCATAAT